>NZ_JASJFF010000560.1:0-17912 GCF_030065435.1 Microcystis sp. M53603_WE2 | reverse complement strand
GGATAGGGATCATAATGCAGCCATCAACATTCTTAAAAAAGGGTTGAAATATTTGGGAAATCATCTCAACGGTACTGTTGGGCAAACAGAAACCGACCCAAACGCCTTGGGAGAGTCCGGCCTCTGGGTTTTCAGTGGAGACATTGAGAATCTAAGTTGTCTCGTCGAACAAGGAATTTCCGATAGTGATAGGTCAAGAATCCCCCGTCACAGCGTAGCTTGACGGTGGGAGTATGTCAACTCACCTTGGCGGCGTATTATTGACAATATTGAGAGCATAAAGGCGAAAACGCTCTAGATCGGCTTGCAGGGTTGATTCCACCACTCGACCGAGGAAAAGATTATCCATCAATTTTCCTAACCAACCTGGTATAGCATAGGCTGCTGTCAGTCGCACAATACTCCTACCATGACGGTCATAAAAACGAATTGCCCCGCGGTTAGGCAACCCGTCCACGGATTCCCATTGAATCATCTGGTGGGGGACAATTTTCAGTATCCGTGACAACCAAGTAAATTCTAGACCACCACTGGCTAACTTCCAACGGGAAAGCTCTGGCTCCTCCTCTAGAATTTTCACCGATTCGATCCATTTCATCCACTGGGGCATTTGTTCTAAATCTGACCAGAGAGCCCAAACCAGATCGATCGGCGCGTCCACTTCTACCTGTACACTATGTTCTAACCAAGTCATTCGTTAATTCTGGCGATGCTGAATATTTCTATGATAACGGCTATTAGTCTTTAGCTTTTGACTCAATGATAAAATAAAAACAATCTTCGAGGTTTAATTTTACTATGTTAATCAGAAAACTGCTCGAATGTGAGGAATTCATCGCCGGTGATCATACCCGATTGCGCGAGTTATTGCATCCCGATAAACAGCCGTTAAATCTACGTTATAGTTTAGCCCACGCCTGGGTAGATGTGGGGGAAACTTCTACTCCCCACGCTTTAAAAACTGCGGAAGTTTATTATATTTTGCAAGGACAAGGGGAAATGCACATCGATGAGGAAGTGCAATTAGTGACTGTCGGTGCTGCCATTTATATACCTCCTCTAGCTAAACAATATATTCATAATTGTGGGGAGGAACCCTTAATTTTCTTGTGCATTGTCGATCCTGCTTGGCGACTAGAAGACGAAATTATCTTTGAGTAAACCTAATGAATATTGGCATTATTGGACTGGGTTTAATTGGTGGTTCCTTGAGCTTAGATTTCCGCTCACAAGGTTATAAAGTTTTGGGAGTTTCTCGTCAACAATACACCTGTGATATCGCTGTGCAAAAAGGAGTTGTAGATGAATCTAGCACCAGTTTAGAATTATTAGCTACTGCCGATTTAATCTTTATCTGTACTCCTATACATTTAATTGTGCCAACTTTGGAAAAATTAACTCCCTATTTAAAAACCCAAACCATTGTCACCGATGTGGGATCAGTTAAAGGGGTAATTGTAGCCAATTGTGGCCAATTGTGGCCAAATTTTGTCGGTAGTCATCCTATGGCTGGGAAAACCGAACAGGGAATTAATGCGGCACAATGTGGTTTATTTGTCAATGCCCCATATCTGATTACTCCCCTTGAATCTACCCCTAACTTTGCCGTGGAAATCTTAACTGAAATCGTGCAGAAATTAGGCTGTAAAATTTATTATTCCTCCCCCGAAGAACACGATCGAGCCGTGGCATGGATTTCCCATCTGCCAGTAATGATTAGTACCAGTTTAATCCAAGCTTGTGCGAAAGAACAAGACCTGAATATTCGAGAATTAGCGGAAAATTTAGCTAGTTCTGGTTTTCGCGATACCAGTCGCGTCGGTGGTGGCAATCCCGAATTAGGTTTAATGATGGCTAAATACAATCGTCAAGCTTTATTGATATCCTTGACAAATTATCGGCAAAATCTTGATCAAATTGTTGACTATATTGCAGGAGAAAAATGGCAGGAAATAGAGGAAATTCTCGTTTCTAGTCATCAATATCGAGCCAAGTTTATTCAATAAAAATACCATTTTGCCCAGCAATTATACCCTGGTGCTGTATTATAGATTTATCCTCAGTAAACCAAGGCAATAATATGAACACCTTTTTTGACTTTGAATCCGAATTTGTTGACTCCTTACGTTGCATACCGATGGCCGTGAGAATGAAACTAGATACCTGTGGAGTTAAATTAAAATTATCCCATTGGATGCAGTTAACTCAACCAGAAAGAATGGTATTAGTTAATATGGCTTGTACGACGGCAGCAGAAGCCAAAATCTATCGAGATTTTCTGCAAAAATTAATCGCCGAAAAAACTGGCAATCCCCCGGAAGAACTAGCAATAGATCCCGATCCTGCTTGGCTAGATGATAGCCAGATTCCCGATACAGTCCGAGAAAAAGCTAGAGAATTCCAGATCGAAATTAGTTTAGAACAATGGCAAAAATTGCCACCATCCCAACGGTTTGCCCTGATTAAACTCAGTCGTCCGGGTCATGAAAATCTCAACTTCTATCCGGCCCTGAAAGAGTTTCATATAGTCGATGCCTAACTCAAGAACCTATGGTATATTAAGTTTGTTTCTACCTTACTTTGGCGAGAAATTAGTATTTTATACCAGATCAATCTCGAATTAAAACGGGGGGAAATAGCGGCTGATAGCTGGTTTAATTAGTCCCAGCAAAGGTGAGATTTTCTGCTAGGGCAAACCTTAACGGGACTTAATAAATAAATTGCAGGAACTCGCTGCTCTGGAACTTGGTCAATTCTCTTAATAAAAATGATAATTAATGAGCATATTCTTGGAAAATAATTATACAGTTTCCATCCAGTCAAAAACTTGATTCAATTGCGACAAATCGATTAAACCGTACTGCCATAAAACCATCGGCAAAGAACCCACCGATGCTTCACAGAGACGCACAGCCATATCGAAGGAACGGGGAGAAATTGCTAATTTTTCCAAGAGGAAAGTGCGGAGTTGTTTTTGTTGATGAGCTTCCATGATGTAAGGATCATTGGTAATGATAATCGGATTATTGAATAACTTATCCTCTATTAAAAAGAGATGCTTCCCTCACGGGGATCACCCAATTGGGTGATTTTGTCCACCAATCGGAATAATTTAAGAATTTATCCATAATATGTTCTACTATCCCGAAATTGCTAGTAGGGATATCAACACTTCCTTTACTTAGAAAAACGAGAAAGGGGAACTTTTGGGATAAGCTATTGATAACCTAGTTTTTGCTCGAGTAGGAGAGAATTTCCCTCAATGAGTCATGTTCCTCAAGTTTCCGTGATTATTCCTTGCTATAATTAAGGTCGCTATCTTGATGATGCGATCACATCTGTTTTAGTGCAAACATACCAAAACTTTGAAATCCTGGTCGTTGATGATGGATCCACAGAACCAGAAACCATCGAGATTTTACAAAATTATCAACAGCCAAAAACCTGGATCATCCGCACAGAAAATCAAGAGGTTGCCACAGCGAGAAATCTAGGAATTGCCCAAGGGCAAGGAACCTATATTCTTCCCCTTGATGCTGATGATAAAATTGCCGATTCCTATCTAGAAAAAGCGGTTGCTTTGCTAGAAAGTAATGAGCAATTAGGTATAGTTTATTGCGAAGCGGAATATTTTGGCGATAGACAAGGAATTTGGCCGCTGCCTGAGTATAAATTTCCCGATATATTAGTAGATAATATGATATTTTGCTCCGGTTTGTTTCGGAAATCCGACTGGGAAACTGTGGGCGGCTACAATAGCAATTTAATTTATGGTTGGGAAGATCACGATTTTTGGTTATCTCTGATCGAATTAGGTCGAGAAGTCTATCGTATCCCAGAATTGTTATTTTTCTATCGACAAAAAGCTGATTCTATGAGTCGCTCAATGACCGCAGAACACTAGATCTATTCCTACACCCAACTTTTTTATAATCATCCCCAACTTTACTCCCAAAATATCCAAGCCATTTTTGCCGCTTTAGTCACCTTAAGAGTCGATATATTCGCTCAGTTGGAACGGGCTAGAGAACGAATTAAACAATTAGAAATCCATGGACAAGAATTGCAACAAGAATTGCAAAAAACCCAATTGGATTATCGAGAAAGAGACGAGGAATTACAAAAAGCTGACAGTAAAATAGCCGCCATGGGAAAAAGTAAATTCTGGCAAATGAGAAGAGTTTGGATTAAAATGCAAAAATTGCTAGGTTTGCTGGAAAAAGACCCAATTTATTCCTAAGGGAACTTCAACGCTAAACAAAGATCGAATCGATTATAATCATTACAGAGTAAGCACTTGACGATTTGACTTCTGGATCACGGTGCCAAGATTTAGATCGTCGATAATTCCTCGCAGGTTGGCGATTCCTCTCTGTTTCATGGTTTCTTCTAGTTCTTTACTTTCGGTTTCCCAGTATTGAGTCTATTTTAGTCGGTCTTTGGGGTTGTAGATTTTGGCATCGGGGAGGACAATGGGGAAGATGGGATCGTAGAAATCTCCATTTTTTGCGATCTCGATTAACTCGAACATACAGTTACAGGAAAATGGATAATACAATAGGAAAATCTTGGCCAAAGTAGCCACAAAAATTGATAAGTAGGGAGGCACAATTATTTGTAGGATGGGTTAGCGGTAGCGTAACATAATCGGGCGTTGGGTTTCATGCTTCAACCCAACCTACGTTCATCTTATATTTAATTCCACCCACCTACTTAATATCAAGGGTAGAACTGAAAAAAGCAATTTAGCCGCCGCTACAGCAATTCTGGCGGGGTTAGTATTAAGTAAGGAAATCATCAGAAGCTTATTAAGAGAAGAAATTATGGGCGAATCAGTCATTGATCAGGACATCCAAGAAAAAGGAAGACAATCAGAAGCGGTTTCTTTGATTCTACAACTACTTAACCGTCGTTTAGGTGAAATATCCTCAACTTTAAGCCAACAAATCCAAGAACTATCCCTAGAACAATTAGAAACTTTAGGAGAAGCGCTGCTCGATTTTACCAGCTTGACAGATCTGACCACTTGGTTATTGGACACAGAAACTTAAATCCCCAGAAGATGTCTGCTCGTCCTGCGTTAAATTTTTAAATACTGGCTTTTTTTGTATTGATTTAACCATGGCTACCAGCGATATCTCCAATTCTACTCACTCATCCCCAAAACCCCTGCCAAAACTGGGACTTTTCACCATGTTTCGCTTAGGACTCTTTCAGATGGGACTAGGTATTATGTCCCTGCTGACTTTGGGGGTTCTCAATCGGATTATGATCGATGAGTTAAAAGTTTTACCCTTTCTTGCCGCAGCTGCGATCGCTATGCACCAGTTTGTTAGTCCAGCACGCATCTGGTTTGGGCAAAGATCCGACGGTAAAACTATTTTTGGTCATCATCGCAGCGGTTATGTCTGGATTGGAGCGGCAGTTTTTACCGCTTTAGCTTTTGTTGCTTTGCAGGTAGTCTGGCAATTGGGACTTAGTATTCAAACTTCGGGATGGAATACCATTTCCTACGCCTGGATTGCCCTCTTGGCCTTAATTTTCGCCCTCTACGGACTCGCTTTAAGCGCCAGTTCTACCCCTTTTGCTGCCCTCTTGGTGGATGTGTCCGATGAAGATAATCGATCGCAATTAGTTGCTATAGTTTGGTCAATGCTGATGGTGGGAATCGTCGTCGGGGCGATCGTTAGTTCTCGTTTGCTGGATACTCCCAATATCTGCGGTACAAATATTTTGACCTATGATCCGACTCAATCAGCCCCTATAGCCAATATTCCGCAGCTACAGGCGAGTATTAACCCCGTGTTCGCGATTATGCCCGCTATCGTTTTCGTTCTCTGTATTTTAGCGACTTTTGGCGTAGAAAAAAAATATTCTCGTTTTAGTAGCCGGTCCACTCTTGTGCAAAGAGAGGATCAAATTACCTTTAAAGATGCCCTACAAGTTCTCACCGCTAGTCGGCAAACCGGTTTATTTTTCACCTTTCTGCTGATGATGACTTTGAGTTTATTTATGCAGGATGCAATTATGGAACCCTTTGGCGGCGAGGTTTTTGGGATGTGTATCGCCCAAACGACCCAATTGAACGCTTTTTGGGGAACCGGAACCCTTTTTGGTATTGCTGCCACGGGATTTATGCTCATTCCCCGCATCGGTAAACAAAAAACCACTAAATATGGCTGTATTTTTGCAACAATTTGTTTTATTCTCTTGATTTTTGCCGGCTTTTCTGCTAACCAAAGTTTATTAAAATCAAGCTTGCTCTTTTTCGGTTTAGCTTCGGGAATGATTACCGCCGGAGCTACCAGTTTAATGTTAGATTTAACCGCCGCCGAAACCGCAGGAACTTTTATCGGCGCTTGGGGATTATCCCAAGCGATCGCACGGGGATTGGCCACGGTTTTAGGGGGTACGATTTTAAATATCGGTAAAGTTGTCTTTTCTAGTCCGGTTTTAGCCTATGGCTTCGTTTTCCTCGTGCAAGCATTGGGAATGATCCTAGCAGTTTGGTTATTAAGTCGGGTTGATGTGAAGGAATTTAAGGAAAATGCCCGAGCAGCGATCGCAACAGTCATGAAAGGAGAGATCGACTAGCAAAAGCAAGTAAAAGTGAGATAACAGGAGAATTAGCCCGATCGGGGGAAGTTGGTTAGCAGCTTTTTTCCTATCCTAAAAGTAGAGAGGAAAACGAAAGAGGAGGCTAAAACGATGAAAAGGACTTTAATGATTACCCTAGGTTCCCTAGCCTCCTTACTGCTGATTAACCCCGTCGGTGCGGAAAATCCTCAACAGGTACAACAATTATTGAATACGCGGGAATGTCCAGGCTGTGATCTCCGCGGTGCAGATTTAAGGGGGGCGCATCTAATCGGCGCAGATTTGAGAAAAGCGAATTTACAAGGAGCTAATCTAGAGGAAGCTAACTTAGAGGGCGCGGATTTGACGGATGCTAACCTAGAAGGCGCAAATTTGACCGCAGCTTTTCTGACTAATGCCAGTTTCAATCAAGCTGATCTCGATGGAGTCAATTTCACCAGTGCCGTGATTTATGATGCCGATGTGACAGGTGCATCGATGGAGAGAATTAACTTGACAAATGCTCAGATTTATGGTACTGGCATCGCTGTGGGTGGTGGCAATCCCTAGATAGGGCGGGCTGAATGAATCTAAAAACCTGGCGTTGTCAAATTGAAAGATGCTCCGAATCAGCACCGGAACTGAAATTACTTTGATAGGAAAGATTACATGGCATCTTGACAATTAGTGTTTAATGAACGAATAGTGCCGATAGTTGGGCTTAAGTGGGGAACAAGAGTCGCTCGATTTAGCAGTGGAATTAGCCCTACAATCGGCGTAGGGCTAATTCATGAATTAGCCCTACAATCGGCTTTGTCAAATGGAAAGATGCTCCGAATCAGCACCGGAGCATTGCATCTTTCCTCTTCTGATCTGACAACGCCATCATCTAAGGACTAATATGAATTTGACTGAGAATATAACGCAAGCGATCATAATCATCCTTAAGTAAAACACTTAACTGTCTGCCCACATTCACTAACCATTGTCGATCGGCTTGACGCAATTGGTACATCTGACGGATAGAAGCAGCTGCCAAAGCTTCCACGGGAGTATTCTTGACCTGTAATAAAATTCGTAAAAAGTCTAATTGTTCACTAAAATAAACCACTTCTAACGACTCACATTGATAAACTGCCTGATGAATTTGTGGAGGCCGGGGAGGAATATATTGATAGATATAACCTCGCCCGGCACCATTGCCATTAAATTGTCCAGGCAGGGTTTCAAAACCGACAATAGTTGCCCGAAATTCCGTTTTTAACATAGCGAAAATCTGCGGCTGTTGTTCCCGCAATTCAGCCAAAGATAACCCCAAAGCTCTAGCGCGATGTACCGAATCGATGGGTGCAGTGGTGGCAAAGGTGACAATCCCAAAAATCTTATTACCCGTTTCTTCATCGTAGGCTTTTACCCAACTACCAAAAGCGGGCATAAAAGGAAAGTTTAACTCCTCTGGTTCCAAACATTGCGCTAAAAACTCGGTCGTCGTCGTCTCGATAACTTCGGCGATATGATCGGGATGGCGGTTATCCGTGGCCAATTGCGGTAAGGGTGGACGCATGGTTATTTTTTGCCTTTAGCCGGGGCAATAATTACTTCTTCTAATTCCGAGAGATTAAAGGTAACTAACTTATCCCAGTTGCCCCCCTCAAAAAGAACGGCCACTTTCCCATCGCTTAAACGCTGGGCTAAACCTTCAAATTTATAGTAGGTATCATCGGGATTGGTGACTCGAACGGTACTACCTGGCAAAATCATAGGATTGACGACGAAATTATAATTACTGTCTCTTAGCTTATCAAAAATTAGTGATCAGGGAGTCGTGACTTACCCCTACCTTCTGTTATCCGTCTTAGGCAATACGTCCCTGTTCTCTACCCGATCAGGCGATCGCAATTCGTTCTTCAGGCGACAATTGTTGTACTGCTTAAATAAGCTGTTCTAAAGTTAAGGGAATGGTTCTCATCGATTTTGCTTTATTTATAATTTGCTCTATTCAACCCTCAACCCCAGCCACAGGCGAGCGCACTAACTCGTAGAGTGAGCTTTTCGATAGCGTAACGCACCAATTTAATAATAAAGTTAGTGCGTGGGGTGCGGATTGTTAATTTGAGTTTTTTATCAGAAATTATCGCCGTCTAACACACCCTACAAGATCGGCGTACTGCTAGGCAGTGCCTTCGGCATCGCACTCAATAAGTCATTGGGGGGACAAATTTAATATTTTTCCTTGGGTTGACTCTAAAATTGAATCTCGGATAAAAGAACTAGCATTAGTAATCTCTAGGCCAATTAATTCTCCTAAATCATTAAGTTCAGCCGTAATATTTGGATTAATTTCTACACTGTTAGCTTCTGGTTCATCAGAAATAGTTAAATGAAGAATGTCTTCTTGTTCAAAGTATCTCATTTTAGGTTTGCTCATGGATAGTATATCTCCCAGTTGTTAGGCGAAATCGAATTTGTTGGCGTGTTGTCCCATGAATGGTGACAGGAGTTATAAAATTATCATCGTATTCATAAGGAATAATTACTAAACTATTATCATGCTTGCCTACGGCAATAAGACGACCCGTTTCAGTATCGTAGTACCTTTCTCCAGAGTATTTGAGAATCTCTTCTATTTTGGCAAGTTCAAATCCTCTCAGTTTGGCTCGATATTGTAAGTAATCCGACCAGATAATATTCGGCATTATGAGCAGACTTTGCTAATTATCTGTTATCTATTTTAATCTAAATTCTCCTTCCCAAACCCCCAACACCGTAACCAACCGAAACCATAACCTTAAGGGTGGTGCGTTCCCGAATATCAAATCATGTCGCAGTCGCAAAGGTTTCAGGGAACGCACCCTACCAGATCGGCGATCGCACTTGATTGAGGTAATCAGATAAAAGTTTAAGCAGCATGATTTAATATTTGTTCTAATTCTTGACGCAAAGCAAGGTAATGACGATAATCGTTTGCCCATTCTATAAAGATTATATAGTGTTTCTGATTCACAAGAGGTACATTCCCGATCCTGAACAGCTTAATCAGCAAAGGTTTAAGTGTGCCGCACAGATGCGAGAACCGCTATATCATCTGACAATATTCCCTGATTGTATTCGTTATAAAAATCTTCGGAATCCATTTTATGTTGGTTTTCATAGACGCTAAGCCGCTTGGCAACGGCAATCAAAGCATCTAAAGAAGATGTATATTGAATGGTCTGTTTACGCATTTTTCTTTGACTCCAAAATAATGATATTTTGATTATAAACGATCGCGCTCAAACAAAAACATCAATCGTAGTGGACTGTTTCAGCTAAAATAGGGCAATAGATTTCGGCTTAAAGTCTTAGATTATAGAATTTATAGCATTTTTCTAATACACCAAATTAGCTGAAACAGTCCAGTAGGGTGGATTAGCCAAAGCGTAACGCACCAATTTGATGATAAGGTTGGTGCGTGGGGCGCGGATTATTAATTTTAGTTTTTCATCAGAAATTATCGCCGCAAACACGCACCCTACCAGATCTATACTCAACGGATTTAGTGTAATAGGTTCCAATCCCAGTTATCTGTGTTACCATTCGGGGTAAATTCAAGCGATCTCCAGACACCTATGAGCAAGGTTCTCGTGTTGAATGCCTCCTACGAACCGCTAAATATTACCAGTTGGCGGCGCGCGATCGTTTTATTGTTGAAAGGAAAAGCTGAATCCCTAGAACATAACGGAAAAGTGGTTTGTCGTGACTTACCCTTGCCTTCTGTTATCCGTCTTAGGCAATACGTCCGTGTTCCCTACAAGGAAATTCCTTTAACCCGTCGTAATATTCTCGAACGAGATCATCACACCTGTCAATACTGTCTCTACCGAGGTGAACAATTAACCATCGATCATGTGATTCCCCGTTCTCGCGGGGGGGGTGATACCTGGGAAAATTTAGTGGCGGCTTGTGTGCGTTGTAATGTGCATAAGGGCAATCGTACACCAAAAGAGGCCAATATGTCCCTGCACGCCCAACCTCGTCGTCCCTACAGCAGTCTCCACTTTGAGCTATTAAAGCACACCAGGGGGAATCACAATCACGAATGGCGTAAATATGTCATCGGTATTTAGGGTGAAAAAGGCATGGTGAAACCAAGACCAAAATTGATTCCCATGCCATTATTATTAGTCTGGGTGCGAGGATTGGCAACTCCCGTGCCTAGATAAACTGAACAACCAGCACAGGGGGAATTGACTCGGTAGCGCACCGCCATGGGATCATTGGGATCGGTGATAGTTACTCCCTGATGGTTTAAATCTTTAATTAGATTGGTGACGGGTTTGAAAAAATCGGCGCTGGGGGGTTGACTTGGTTGCAGTTCTAGGGTTTGTTCTTGGGAAGCAAGAACGATTTCCGAAGCGATAATTAGCAGCACAGAGGTAGTTAAGCCAAATAAACCCAGATTATTTTTGATCTTCATCTTTTTTATCACCGAGAGATTGTTAATTTCTTCTGGTGATAATTCTAGCGTTTCCTCACCGGAAAGGAACCTTAATCAGTAAAAAAATTTACTAATTTCTACCATACTTATAATAAGCGGCACAAGCACCTTCACTAGAAACCATACAAGTACCGATGGGATGTTCGGGAGTACAAGCAGTACCAAATACTTTACATTCCCAGGGTTTTAAAACACCTTTAAGAATTTCGCCACACTGACAAGCTTTGTGATCTTTAACACGCTGATTGGGTAAAGTAAATTTCTTCTCCGCATCAAAATTACTGTACTCATCTCGCAGTTTTAACCCTCCTTGAGCAATTTCTCCTAAACCTCGCCATTCAAACTGATCTCGCAGTTCAAAAACTTGCTTGATTGCCGATAAAGCGACTCTATTTCCTTGATTTTGTACCACTCGATCGTACTGATTTTCGATCTCACATCTCTGCTCATCTAATTGTTTTAATACCATCCAAATTGATTGGAGAATATCCAAGGGTTCAAACCCAGAAACTACCACAGGTTTATGATATTCTTGGGCAATAACTTGATAGGGTTCTGTGCCAATTACCATGCTAACATGACCGGGACCAACAAAACCGTCTAACTGTAAATCTGGGTTATCTAACAAGGCTTTCAGAGCGGGAATAATCACCACATGATTAGAAAATAAACTAAAATTAGTGACACCATCTCTTTGCGCTTCTAAAACAGTTAAAGCGGTACTAGGAACGGTTGTTTCAAACCCTAATGCTAAAAATATTACTTCTTTATCGAGATTTTCTCTGGCAATTTTTAAGGCATCGCGAGGAGAATAAACCATGCGAATATCATCACCTTTTGCTCGTGCTTGCAGCAGACTCAAATGGGAACCGGGGACACGCATAGTATCGCCAAAAGTTGTCAGAATTACGTTCGGTTGTTGTGCGAGAAAAATGGCATCATCTAAACGACCTCGCGGCATCACACAAACGGGACATCCAGGACCATGAATTAATTCGATAGTTTCCGGAAGTATTGCCTCGATACCGTATCTAAAAATTGAGTGGGTATGACCTCCACAAACCTCCATAATTTTAGTAACTTTTTCCCGCTTTTCAGAGATTCTTATCGATAATTGTTCAATTTGTTGAATTAATCCTGCCGCTTTAACTGGATCACGAAATTCATCAACGTATTTCATAGTTTATATCCTTTAATTATCATTTTTAGCTGTCGGTAGTCAGTAATAATTGCCGTAATTTACATTTCTTAGAGATAGACAACAGCATTAATTTATGGGTGACTACTTTAAGAACATTAATTATGATTAAATTCTGCCTCTAATTCTGCTAATTGTGTTAATAAATTTAAGGTTTCTTGCGCCTCATCTTCATCGATTCGATTCATGGCAAAACCCACATGAACTAATACCCAATCCCCTACACAAGTATTAGCAGGATGGTCTTCATCAACAATACAAGTAATATTTACTTCTCTTTTTACACCCCCCACATCGACGAGAGCGAGATGATGGTTTTCATCAATAATTGCCGTAATTTGTCCCGGTATGCCTAAACACATAGTTTTTACCTTAAAAAATCTAGTTTTTGCTAATTATGCGCTGATTTTTGGGCTAGAGGTTGCAGTAATATCAACCGAGAATCAGGTCATACTTCATCCCTGTGAGAAACGCTATACAGTCAAAGGTTATCCTTTTTACTTGGTCTTAGCTGCCATTCTGGACCATTGCCCTCAAGAACAGCTTTTTTTCCCGTATCTTTTTTAAGATTTCCCCCGTCCCGCACCGTGGACGCTATCCCAGCAGGGGTAAAACTTTTGTATTAGGGACTACATCAATGATAAGAAATTATTCAATCAATCGATCGGGTGACATTCTAGGCTATGATTTCCCTGACTATAGTTATTTCTCTACATTAAGGAAAATCTACGATGACAACCTTTCCCATCGATTTGAGCGCCTATAAACCCATCAGTCTCGACCCCAGTAACCCCACCCTCACCGACGACCAAAGAAGCGCCCTAAAAGCCAATATCCAACTTTGTCGCGATGCTATCATCTTTTTTACTGCCACGGGTGCGGCCCGGGGTGTGGGTGGTCACACCGGCGGCCCCTACGATACCGTCCCGGAAGTGGTGATTCTCGATGCTCTTTTCCGCAGTCAACCTAGTCAATTTGTACCAATCTTCTTCGATGAAGCGGGACACCGCGTCGGTACTCAATATCTCATGTCTGCGTTAGAAGGTTCTTTACCTGCAGAACAATTAATGCACTACCGCGAGGCCAATTCTAAACTCCCCGGACACCCGGAATTAGGATTAACCCCAGGCGTCAAATTTAGTTCTGGCCGTTTAGGACATATGTGGCCCTACGTTAACGGTGTCGCTTTAGCTAACCCCGGAAAAACCGTTTTTTGTTTAGGTTCCGATGGTTCTCAACAGGAAGGCAATGACGCAGAAGCTGCCCGTTTAGCCGTAGCTCAACACATCAATGTTAAGCTAATTATTGATGATAATGATGTGACGATTGCTGGTAATCCTTCCAAATATTTACCTGGTTATGATGTGGCTAAAACTCTCGCCGGCCATGGCGTAAAAGTGTTAGTGGGAGATGGGGAAGATATCGATAGTTTGTATCGCAATATATGTGAAGCAATTAATACTCCTGGCCCGATTGCGATTATTAATAAACGTCCCATGTGTCCTGGAATTGAAGGTTTAGAAGGTTCTAACCACGGTCATGATGTGATTTCTGTCCCCTTGGCTTTGAAATATTTAGAGGCAAAAGGACACAGTGCCGCCGTGGAATATCTCAACAGTATTAAGAAGCCTTCTAATGACTATAAATTCCTCGGTTCTGGGGATAAATGGGGTTCTAACCGCAACGTTTTCGGCGAAGCAGTAGTCAGTCTTTTAGGCAAAATGAGCGAGGAAGAACGCAAGGCTAAGGTATTAGTAGTAGATAGCGATTTAGAGGGTTCCTGCGGTCTGAAAATTATCCACGATAAACATCCCGAAGTGTTTATTCCTTCCGGTATTATGGAACGGGGCAATCTTTCGGCGGCTGCTGGTTTTGGGATGGAAAAAGGTAAACAGGGAATTTTCGCCACCTTTGCCGCTTTTCTAGAAATGTGTATTTCTGAAATCACCATGGCCCGCTTGAATTATTCTAATCTTTTATGTCATTTTTCCCATTCCGGTATCGATGATATGGCGGATAATACCTGTCACTTTGGTTTGAATAATTTCTTTGCCGATAATGGACTGGATGACGGTTACGAAACCCGTCTTTATTTCCCGGCCGATGCGGCACAAATGACCGCTTGTGTCGAGGCAACTTTCCATCAACCCGGTTTACGTTTTATCTTCTCGACTCGTTCTAAAACTCCCAATATTCTTGATACTAACGGCCATAATTTCTTTGGCGATGGTTACACCTTTGTCCCCGGAAAAGATGAAGTAATTCGGGAAGGCACTGCCGGTTATATCATCAGCTTTGGCGATGGTTTATACCGCGCTTTAGATGCAGTGGAACGTCTAAAACAAGAAGGTATTGACGTGGGTTTAATTAATAAACCGACTCTCAATGTAGTGGATGAAGAAATTATCGCTAAAGTTGGTAATTCTCCCTTTGTTTTAGTGGTAGAAGCATTTAACCGTCGCACGGGTTTAGGTAGCCGTTATGGTTCTTGGTTACTCGAACGCGGTTTAACTCCTAAATACGCCTATATCGGTACTCACCACGAAGGTTGTGGCGGTTTATGGGAACAGTTCCCCCACCAAGGTATTGACCCAGTTGGTATCATCAGTAAAGTTAAATCTTTAATCGCTTAGATAGTATTTTAGGGGGGAATTAATCAGTTATCAGTTATCAGTAATCAGTTATCAGTGAACATCTTTAATAATTAAGTAGGTAGGTGTTAAAAATTATTAGACACCCCCCTTATCAAGGGGGGCAGGGGGGATCCCCCCGCCTATCAGCACCCCCCTTATCAAGGGGGGCAGGGGGGATCGAACCTAAAATTCATTTTTAATTTAATTATAACCAGCTACTTAAGATTTTAGCTTGGTTGAGAATCCGAGCATTTGTACTAAAATTTCCAAGACGCAGTTTAAATCCCTGACAGCTTATAAACTTTAGCGGCTTAAATCGCACCATTGAGGGGAAATCCCCCTGAACTAGGTACGGTAAGCCCCTAGAAGCCAACAAACCGGTCAATCTAGAATAGTCTCAAGGGTATAAAAGTAATCTCTTATAGAAAATGCAGCCAACCAATCCACAACAATTTACGGAAAAAGCTTGGGAGGCAATCGTCAAAACGCCGGACATTGCCAAACAGAACAGCCAGCAACAAATCGAAAGCGAACATCTAATGAAAGCCCTTCTTGAACAGGAGGGATTAGCGGGCAGTGTCTTTAGTAAAGCTAATATTAGTCTAGCCCGTTTGCGGGATCGCACCGATGACTTTATCCGTCGTCAACCGAAAATCTCTAACCCCGGCGACTCGATTTATTTAGGTCGTAGTTTAGATAGTTTACTCGATCGAGCGGAAAATTATCGTCGAGAATTTGGAGATGACTTTATCTCGATCGAGCATTTAATTTTAGGTTACGCTAAAGATGATCGCTTCGGTAAAAATATTTTTCAAGAATTCGGACTTACGGAAAACAAACTCAAAGAAATTATTCAACAAGTCAGAGGTAGTCAAAAAGTGACCGATCAGAATCCAGAAGGCAAATACGAGGCCCTAGAAAAATACGGACGGGATCTCACCCAATTGGCACGGGAAGGTAAATTAGACCCCGTAATTGGACGGGATGACGAAATCCGTCGCACCATTCAGATCCTCTCGCGTCGGACTAAAAATAACCCAGTTTTAATCGGGGAACCGGGAGTAGGAAAAACAGCCATTGTCGAAGGATTAGCCCAGCGGATTATTAACCGCGATGTGCCAGAATCTCTGTTAGATCGGACTCTCATTTCTCTCGATTTAGGTGGCTTAATTGCGGGAGCAAAATATCGCGGAGAATTTGAGGAAAGATTAAAAGCTGTCCTCAAGGAAGTCACCGATTCCCAAGGCAATATCATCATGTTTATTGACGAAATTCACACCGTTGTCGGTGCGGGAGCCACTCAAGGGGCAATGGATGCGGGCAATTTATTAAAACCAATGTTAGCCCGGGGTGAATTGCGTTGTATCGGGGCCACTACCCTCGATGAATACCGCAAATATATCGAAAAAGATGCGGCGTTAGAAAGACGCTTCCAAGAGGTTTTAGTAGATGAACCAAATGTGGTCGATACTATTTCAATTCTTCGCGGTCTTAAAGAACGTTATGAGGTGCATCATGGGGTAAAAATTGCCGATAATGCTTTAGTGGCAGCGGCACTGCTTTCTAATCGTTATATTAGCGATCGCTTTTTGCCCGATAAGGCCATTGATTTAGTTGATGAAGCGGCGGCCAAATTGAAGATGGAAATCACCTCTAAACCGGAAGAACTCGATGAAATTGATCGCAAAATTCTCCAGTTAGAAATGGAAAAACTTTCCCTACAACGGGAATACGATCCAGCTTCGCGAGAACGGTTAGAAAAGTTAGAAAAAGAACTGGCTAACCTCAAGGAAGAACAATCGGGATTAAATGCCCAATGGCAAGGGGAAAAAGAGATTATCGATAAAGTTCGTGGGGTTAAAGAAGCGATCGAACAAGTTAATCTAGAAATTCAACAGGCCGAACGAGATTATGATTATAATCGCGCCGCCGAATTAAAGTTCGGAAAATTAACTGATCTGCAGCGGCAAATGTCCGCCCTAGAAACCCAATTGGCCGACAAACAAACCACCGGTAAAAGTTTATTAAGGGAAGAAGTTCTCGAATCGGATATCGCCGAAATTATCTCGAAATGGACGGGAATTCCTCTCAATAAATTAATCGAATCGGAAAAAGAAAAACTCCTCAATCTGGAAGACGAATTACACGAAAGTGTCATCGGTCAAGAGGAAGCGGTCACAGCCGTGGCCGAAGCGATTCAACGTTCCCGCGCCGGTTTATCGGATCCCAACCGTCCCACGGCCAGCTTTATTTTCCTCGGTCCGACGGGTGTTGGTAAGACAGAATTGGCGAAAGCTTTAGCGCGCAATCTCTTTGACACGGAAGAGGCTCTAGTTCGCATCGATATGTCGGAATACATGGAAAAACACAGCGTTTCCCGTCTCATGGGTGCGCCTCCGGGATACGTCGGCTACGATGAAGGAGGACAATTAACCGAGGCAATCCGGCGTCGTCCCTACTCTGTCATCCTCTTTGATGAGATTGAAAAAGCCCATCCCGACGTTTTTAACGTTATGTTACAAATCCTTGACGATGGGCGCTTAACCGACTCTCAAGGTCATCTGGTTGATTTCAAAAATACCATCATTATTATGACCAGTAATATCGGTTCTCAATACATTTTAGACGTGGCTGGTGATGAGTCTCGTTACGAGGAAATGCAGGCGCGGGTGATGGAAGCAATGCGGAATAGTTTCCGTCCCGAATTCCTCAATCGTATCGATGAAACGATCATTTTCCATAGTTTACAAAAAGCGCAACTGCGATCGATTGTCAAACTACAGTTAGCCAATCTCAGCGACCGCTTGATCGAACAAAAATTAGCCCTGAAATTTGCCGATATTGCCCTCGATTATCTGGCAGAAATTGGTTACGATCCAGTGTACGGTGCGCGACCCTTAAAACGGGCAGTACAAAGATATGTGGAAACTCCGATCGCTAAGGCAATTCTGCGCGGCGAATTCAAAGGGGGAGACACGATTTTTGTCGATGTGGCCGATGAAAGATTGACCTTTAAACGGTTAGCTTC
>NZ_JASJFF010000639.1:0-10327 GCF_030065435.1 Microcystis sp. M53603_WE2 | reverse complement strand
TCCCCAAGCATCCGAGGCAATTAATCTGACAGCTTCTCTAGAAATTGCCCGTTTGTGTAGTCAATATCAAATACCGCTAGTTTTTACCTCTACCGATTTAGTTTTTGATGGTAAAAATGCCCCCTATTCCGAAAATGATCCTGTTTTTCCCGTCAGTGTCTACGGTGAGCAAAAAGTAGCGGCGGAAAAGGGTATTTTAGCAATATATCCTCGGGCGGCTATTTGTCGAATGCCTTTGATGTTTGGTTCCCCTTCTCCCACCGCTAATAGTTTTCTGCAACCCTTTTTAAAAACCCTGCAAGAGGGAAAAGAACTATCTCTATTTACCGATGAATATCGTACAGCTGTTGGGGTTAATAGTGCGGTGAATGGTTTACTTTTGGCATTAGAAAAAGTGCAAGGGATTATTCATCTGGGAGGTAAAGAAAGAGTTTCTCGTTATCAATTTGGTTTACTAATGGCGGCAGTTTTTAATATTCCCAGAGAACAAATAAAACCCTGTTTACAGTGCGATTTTCCCATGATTGCGCCGCGTCCGCAGGATGTTTCTCTTGATAGTTCTCTTGCTTTTTCTTTAGGTTATCAACCATTAAGTATTAAAACCGAATTAGAGGCAATTAGAGATGAAATTATCTGAACAAAAGCGGACTATATTAATTATCTTGCTCCTTTTTTTTACCGCTATTCTCATGGCCAATTATTTTGAGGTAGGAATGACAGGAGTGTTAGCTTTTTTCGTTGCCTATCTTTCTAAAGGATTGCGAAAAGTTAAGTAAAAAAATTATTTTTTTTAATCAACAATCTCGAATTCTATTGACTGCTCTTGGGCAAAATTATAAGTAAAATGATCGACAATATTAGTATCGCTCAATTCGAGATTATAAAAATTGATCGCCGGTTGATCAAAAAGTGGGCCAGCGTGCCAAGTTCCCACCTCTAATTTAATAAAACAGTCCCCAGGGATGCGAAAAACCTTTAATTTTTCTAAATCCGGTTGAGGATAAGGACTAGGGGGGGCCACTCCTAAAAACCACTCTTGTCCCCCCAAAGAACCAAGACATTGGGTACATTGACTATGACGAGTAATTCGCTTAAATTTACGTCCGCGAGTCTGTAAACGCATAATATAAAAACGTGGCACACCGTTTTTTAAATGCAGTTGTGCATCGCTTTCATCAAACATTTTCCCATCATGGCTAGGGGTTATTAATTGACCGTAGGGACGGAAACTTTCGGCGGTAATTAGTTGCGCTGACAGGGGACGAACGGTAATCGAATTACTCATAAAAATTACTGCTGACTAACAGTTATAGCTGTACCATCTCGGAGAGAAAGAATATTATTAATAGCAATTCTTTCCCCGGCATTTACTCCAGAAATAACCTGATAAGCTTGCCCTTGAATTGTGCCGACTTGAATTGGTTTTTGTCTGACCACTAAACGCTCCTCGGCGTTTTCTTGACCTTCTTTAGCCTTTTCTTTTTCGGCGACAAAAACAAAATTTTGCGCCCCGATGCTAGTCACTGCCGTGGTGGGAATTAATACCCCCGGTTTTTGATCCCAAATTAACCGCGTCCGCACATATTGGTTATTGCGAAGACTGCCATCATTAGTAAAGGCAAATTTCACTAAAACCGATTGGGTAGCTTGGGAAACGGTGGGAGAAATAAAAGTTACTTGACCGCGAACCCCGGGGCTGCCATCGGGATTAATAATTTCCACGGGCAACCCGACGCGCAGACGCGGTTGTAATTCCACGGGAATCTGCACATTTAGTTCCAAAGTTTTATTGTTAGTCAACGAGGTTAATTCTTCACCCAGGGAGATAATATCGCCGACTTTTCTTTGATTAAAATCGCCGACAAAACCATCAATCGGGGCGGTAATGGTGTTAAAAACTAAATTCTGGCGCGTCGCCCCTAATTGCCCCTCAGTGCTGGCTACCGCTGCTTGACGACTGTTCACTGTTGCCGCTGCCGCCGCCACCTGTTGCCGTGAGGCTAATTCGTTTTGAATGGCGATATTTAATGCTTCTTTGTTTGCCTGTAGGGTAGCTCTAGCCGCCGTCACCTGTTGACGGGCCGCATCACGATTTTTAGACCGGGCCTCTACTTCCGCCCTGGCGGCCTGAATGTCGCGGCGGCGATCATCTAAGTCCTGTTGGGGCTGTGCGCCTTGTTTGACCAGAAATTCGGCTCTTTTTAGGTTTTTTTCCGCTAAATCTAAATTAGCTCTCGCTCTCTGTAAATCAGCTTCGGCGGCGCTCAAGGTGGCGATCTGACTTTTAACATTAGCTTCGGCATTGGCCACATTTGCCCGATTCTGGGCAATTTGGGCTTTATTTGCCCTCGCTTGCGCTTGTCTTTGCCTTAAATCCGCCTCAGACGCATTCAGGTTCGCTTTGGCCGAATTTACCTGGCCGATGCCAGCGTTTACCTGTTGCTGTTGTTGTTCGGGATCCAATTCGGCGATTTTTTGTCCCTGAGTTACCTGATCGCCAGATTTAACGAAAATAGTCCGAATCCGACCGGTAATCTGAGGGGAGACGCTAACACGCTCTTGGGCGATCAAAGTACCCACAAATTCGCTACTTTGCACTAATTTGTCGGTGCCGAGGGTTTGCAGTTTGACGGGAACAGCCGCCGGTCGAGTGGCTTGGGGGGTTTGGGGGGCGCAACCGGTGATAATTAGGGAAACGGCGATCGACGAACCGATCGCTCTCGATAGGTTAACGGATCGTTTAATCATTGTTAAATTTAGGGAGTTTTGGCAGAAAAAGTGCTAGTAAATCGGAAAAAAAGGGAAGGTGAGGAGAGAAGCTTTTCCTTAAATTTTACTCTACAGAATTGATCGCGTGATCACTGTTTGCTTTGCCCTAAGCTAACAATATTACAGGTGACTAATCTTTGGGCGAGGGTGGTGTATTCTAGGCGACCACCGGCGATCTGATATTCGTCCCGGGGCGCCGGCAGATGACCGACGGGTGCATTGAGGGTATAGTTAAGATTCTCTTTAAAAATAATCCAATCACCATCTTTACGCCAACCGATGCGATCGCCAAAAGTTTGAAAATTTTCGATCGCCACTAAGCGCCCCGGTCGATTACCCGTCTCGATAAAAATGCGAAATTGGGTACTGAAACTAAAACGACCCCCGGAAGCTTCTTTCCAGAGTTGATCCATCTTTTGCAGATCCCAACAGGCCAATTTTTGCAGGTCTTCCATGGTAAACCAGCCCTGTAATTCCCGTCCGGTTGCTTTCAGCATTAAATTACGGGTTTCATCGTTAGCTTGCCGCCAATTTTGTTGAGCGAGGAAATTTTTCAGGCGAGTGTAATTAATGCCCGTGGTCGGTGATACCATTTCCCCAGAGGTGGCAGTCTGGGCAACGATCGCCGGCAAGGGATTGAGAAATAAAGCGATCGCAAGAGTGATCTGACAGAAGGAAAAATTAATTCTCATAAACCCTATTTATTAACCTGATGCAAAGAAATCCTACAATAGCATAGACGAAATTTGCCGTTTTTACCGCCTCCTTAACGCCTATGGCTTTCACTTGGATCCGACACCACATTTTGGGATTGCAAGACTGGCAACCGGAAGAATACCAAACCCTGCTACAAACGGCCTCTAGTTTTCGTGAAGTTCTTTCCCGACGTACCAAGAAAGTGCCGGCCCTACAAGGTCAAGTGGTGACAAATCTTTTTTTTGAACCTTCTACCCGCACCCGTAGTAGTTTTGAACTAGCGGCGAAACGTCTTTCGGCCGATGTTCTTAATTTTGCCCCGGGTAGTTCCAGTTTGACTAAGGGGGAAACGATTCTCGATACCGCTTTAACCTATGTGGCCATGGGTACGGATATCTTTGTCATCCGACATCAACAGTCGGGAGTTCCCGATTTAATTGCCGCAGAAATGGATCGTTTGCAGTCGGGGGTCAGTATTCTTAATGCTGGGGACGGTCAACACGAACACCCCTCCCAGGGACTTTTAGACCTGTTTACGATCTGTTGTCTGTTAGATGAAGAAAATCCCCGTTTAGAACTGTTAGAGGGTAAAAAAATCGCTATTGTTGGGGATATACTCCATTCTCGTGTCGCTCGTTCCAATATCTGGAGTTTAACCACGGCTGGGGCGGAAGTACATTTGTCCGCACCCCCCACCCTACTGCCGAAATATTTTGGGGAATTGTGCGATCGCCTATTTCTCCACTGGGATTTAGAACCAGCTTTAGAAAAGGCCGATTTTGTGATGACCCTGCGACTGCAAAAAGAACGCATGACTGCCAATCTTTTGCCCAGTTTACGGGAATATCATCAAAGTTTTGGCATTACTCGTCCTCGTTTGCAATCCTGTCAACCGGGGGTGAAGGTACTTCATCCCGGTCCTGTGAATCGGGGGGTGGAAATTAGTTCCGATTTAATGGATGATCCCGATTTTAGTCTAATTTCCCAACAAGTTACCAGTGGTGTCGCTGTCAGAATGGCTTTGTTATACCTCATTGGTAATCTTCGCGACGACCGGTAAAAGCTTCTCAGGGATTTGATCTTTTAGTCTGGTTTCATTGAAACAATCCTAAAGTTTCTATCAAGGTAAATATCATACTTTCTTCCTCCCTCACACACAGCATCTTCTGCTTCAAATAGGTTAGTCTCAACATCAAATTTCATCGCTTTAGGATTCCTACAACCCTGTTTTAGCAAAGCATCAGTCAACCGTGATGTTTCTTCAGGGGTCAAGGCTCGATAATCACTACTATTAGCTTGACCCGCATAGATTGACATTCCTATAATGCTAAGAGATAGTAAGCTTATGATCGATTTGGTCTTCATTTTTTCAACTTCCTGAATACAATAAAAACATCATTCCAAGGGCTTTAGACCCAAATTTTCGCTAATTAGTTCGGCACGATTACCAGTCAACTTTATGATAGGAAAAGCATACCTATTTTGCAATAAGTATAAATACTCAAGCTACCCCTAGGGCTTTTCTAGAAACTTTGACCCATACCGAATTCCGTTCTCAAGGGACTAGATATGGCGACCTACTCCTCTCTTTTTTAACTAGGGTTGGCTGAATAAATCTAAAAACCTGGTTGGATAATATCTTTAGGCTTTTTTGAAATCCAAGACTGCGATCACCAACCCCAGAAGCCTTACAGAATGAGGGTTTGAACAGAGCGCTCGCCTCGAAGCACAAACGACATTAATTATACCTCATCTTTAAGAAAAACGCTGAAATTAAGTAGGTAGGCACAATTATTTGTAGGATGGGTTAGCGTTAGCGTAACATAATCGGGCGTTGGGTTTCATGCTTCAACCCAACCTACGTTCTTTAAGAAAAAAGCTGAAATTAACGAAGCGACAAAAGATAAAGATTCGGATTAAGTTAATTGAGAACTATTATTATAATTCTCTCAGAATATGCTAGAATGCTTTTCTATATCTCACCGAAAAGTAAAACCCTTGTTCTTGCAGTGAATTTCCGGAATTATCGACAGAAACTAACGGAATCCCGTAATCTAAACGAACAGTTAAACCATTAGCCACTAACCAGCGTAAACCTAATCCTATCCCTCCTAAAGTAGCAGGATCGGGATCAGGAAGTAAATTATTCCATCCAGTCCCCCCCTCAACAAATGAGGTAATTTGGGTTCTTCCGAACTTACCATGTAAAATCAACTAGCAAAATGCCAATTTAATAAACATCTAAGACTAAAGTTTTTAAAGTTTCTAAATCCATAGCCTCTCCTTTTAATCACCTTCAGTTTATTGTTAATTCCTTCCACTGTTCCTTGGGTTGTTCGGTTATCAAAATAGGCAGTTATTTCGTCAATCCACCGCCTCATTGTCTGGCAGCTTTTAGGAAAGTAAGCCATCGCCTTTTTTATCCAATCGCTCAAGGCAAATAATCCCTCATTCCCCTCCGTATTTTTCTCAAATACTTCTCTAAATTCCTCTTTTAATTTGTGCATTTCCCCAAGTTTTGGAGACACTTTATATACTTCTTCCAATTTTTTCCTTTCCTTCTCTACTAAGTCTCCTTCATTCTTTAATAAGGTATATTTGCTCTTGGCTATTCCTGCTAAGATATTTTCTTTATTTTTCTTATTTTTTATCTTGGTTGCCTCTCTTTTTACCTCCTTTCTGGCTTCATCTAGCTCGTTATTTACTTGTTTCATTACCTGGAATCTCTCTCCTACTATTTGCGCTTGAGGCATTAGTTTTTCTGCCACATTTTTATACCCTATCCACAGGTCTATACTTACTTCCTCTATTTGGCTCAAAACCTCTTCTCCCCACTGTTTCAGATATTCTGTTAATGCTTCTTCTGTTCTTTTTTCTACTAAGCCTACAATTTTTCCTGTGTCTATAGCGTTTCTGATTCACAAGAGGTACATTCCCGATCCTGAACAGCTTAATCAGCAAAGGTTTAAGTGTGCCGCACAGATGCGAGAACCGCTATATATTTACTAACACAGCATAGTAATTTCCTTTTCCCTTTATCATGGCTATTTCATCTATTCCTAGTTTTTTTAGACCTTGAGGTTTTGCGGTTATTAAGTCTTCTCCTAAGTCTTTGAGCATCGTTTCTATTTCTTGTTCGCTTACTCCATTTCTTTCTGCCGTATTTTTGAGATCACTATTCAGGACTTCGGCCACTATTTTTTTTCTAAATCTGTCTGTGTAGGTTCTTTTCTTCGGCAAATAATTTAGTTCTTCTGTGAATTTTTTCCCCCATTTCTCGCCTCTCATCTGACGACGATTGATTCTCAGATATAATGCCTGTTCTCCAAAGGGTAAATCTCGGATTGTTAATTCATTATTTTGATGAAGTTTTTCCGTTTTACTTCCACAATGAATGCACTGGCTTTCTCTTGACATATTTTCTAAATGTAAAACAATTCCTGCATCGGTAATAATTTGATAATTGGTAACGACAACTCCTTCTAGGTGAAGTAGCTCGGTCATTAACTTTAATTGTGGATTTGATGGCATAAGTATAGCTTGTGTCTAAAATTGCTGGTCTTGGCTGTACGATTTCAACAAAAAGGAGGAATTCATAACTTTTCTTTTCCCAGTAATCAAACCCCTTTAGCAGTGGGTAAAAAGTATCTTTGGCAAGTCGCTATTCGTCAAAGTCCTGACGTTTGGATGATTCAACGAGCAGAATTTAGAGTGGTTGAAATGCCCATTTTTTTAAGTCAACAAGTGGCTAATTCACTTCAAAAAACTGAACAAGCAGAACGCTATGCCGAAAATGGGTTATGGTATGATGCTTTAATGACGAGCTTATCTTCAACCCATCAAGGAGAATTAAACCCTCAAGTTTCTAATTTTATTAAATCTCTCGTAGAATCTGAACATTTAGAGCCATCTGAAGGGGTTGATGCCAAAATTATTACTCGACGAAATAACACTTTAATAAAACTGGCAGAATATTACAAATAGGCTTAATTTTTGTTGAAATCCTATGAGTAAGGGTATAATTAAACTAAGAAATCAACATTTTCAGCTAAAGCCATGCAATTAGCCTTAGAACAAATTATCGTCAATCCCGGTCAACAGTTACTTTTAAAAGAGCTTAACTGGCAAAAATTTGAGACAATATTATCAGAATTAGGAGAAAGTCGTGCTTCTCGGTTATCCTACAGTAACGGAATATTAGAAATTATGGTACCTTTACCCGAACATGAAAAAGATAAAGAAATCATTAGTTATATGGTTCAGTTTTTGTTAGAAGTACTCAATATTGATTTTGAACCGTTAGGATCAACAACATTTAAAAACGAGCGGATGAATCAAGCAGTTGAACCTGATGCCTGTTTTTATATTAAAAACTATCAAGCCGTTATTGGCAAAAATAGACTTAATTTAGAAAGTGATCCCCCCCCTGATTTAGTCCTAGAAATTGATATTACTTCCCGTACCTATTTAGATAATTATCGACAGTTAGGTGTTCCCGAACTGTGGCGTTATACTCAAAGTGGCCTACAGATTAATTTATTACAAGAAGGAGAATATATTGAGTCTTTAAGCAGTCCCAATTTTCCTCAGATTCCGATTATTGAATTAATTAATCAATTTGTTAAACAAAGTCAACAACTGGGGAGAAGTGAAGCCATCAGAAACTTTAAAAATTGGCTGACGGAAAATATAGATAATAGTTGAAAAATCCTAACATTTTCGACTAAGATAAAGTCGTCCGTCTGGAGTGTAATAAACCCCTTGCGGTTCAATGATAGGATCACCCTTTTTCCAAGGTTGAGCGGGTGTTTCAGGAATAGGTTGAATGATTTCAGGGAAATAAGAGGGAGTATTCATATCTCCTGGCCGATTTTGGACACCTCCTGAGCCTTTTATGATAAAACTACCCCCGCGGTCCTGATTAGGTGAAATACAGCTATTAGCTAAGAGTTTTTCAGGGTTAATCAAGAATTCTGGCAACTGAACGATACTATTTTGAATAAAGGTCAAGTCTGGAATAATAATTGCACCTGAGACTGCACCACTGGCGTTAATATCGACTCTATCGTTACCATCTAGGGTATTAGGATCATTTTCACTCGAAATCGGTTGATAACCATTACCAAAAAATACAGGCGTATTAAATTGAATGTTGCCACCTCGTCCATCACGAGAAAAAGCTAAAATATCGCTATCATTGAATAATAGGATAGAATTAGCTGTTACAGTAATATTTCCGCCACCTCCTGCTCCATTATTTACATTCGTCCGAATATCGCTATCTCCCTGTAATCTGATGTTATCTGCGGTGAGGGTAATTTCTCCCCCTGCGCCTTGATTGGCATTTGCGGTAATATCACTATTAGTGGCACTGAATAAACCCGTCAGATTAATATTAATATTACCTGCGTTGCCTTGTCCTTCCGAACGAACGCTAATTTCTGATTGATTTTGGAGATTAAGAGAATTGGCGTTGATTTCGATCAATCCACCCCTAGCTAATGAATTTCTAGTTACTGCGGTAGATATTTGACTATTTTGATTCATTAATAGCTCATTCCCCACATTCAAGCGAATATTACCTGCATTGCCATCAGCACTTGTACTGGCAGTAATTCGAGCATTCCGTTCTAAGGATAAGGTATCGCTAATATTTAGCACAGCGTTTCCCGCATTTTTGGGACTAATGGTAGATGTAGAAATCACCGCGCCATCTGTGAGGGTTAAGCGTCTTGTTTCTATCAAAAGGTTTCCCCCTTCTCCTTGAGGTTGAAAATCAAACCCAATGATCCCTGTTGAGGTAAAAATCCCACTAGGAAATCTCAGATCAGAGGATATTCCTGTAATGTAAAGGCTATCGCTCGCTCTGAGCAGAATATCTCCTCCTTTTCCTTGATCAAACGTGGCCGCAGAAATTTGCGCCCCGTTACTTATTCTTAAAGTTTTTGTGTTAATCTCAAGATTTCCTGCATTCCCTCTTCCGAAAGTATCTGTGTAGATAGCACTATCAAAATCATCTATATTAATGCTTTCTGAAGCATTAATGATTAAATTTCCCCCTTGACCAGAACTGGTTGCATTGAGAATTTCTCCCCCTTCATTAATATTTAAAATTTGTGTTTCAATGATTAAGTTTCCTGCTGAACCAGTTTGATCTTGACTTGCACCCAAAGAACCCGCTGCAATAAAACCATCATCAATCACATTAACGCCATTTTGGGCATTAATAATTAAATTTCCCCCCTTTCCTTGTCCAAGGGTAGTGGTTTCAATAAGAGATGCTCCCTGTACCGTTAAATTATTGGTTTTAATAATGACACTCCCACTATCACCAAGAGTATCAATAAACGTTCCAGTACCAATAATCGAACCATTACTCAAACGAATATCCTGCGCTTGAATTGAAATATCTCTCCCATCTTGGTCAGAAAGTGTTACTGATAAAATGGCAGATTCATTGATTAAAGCGACCTTTTGAGCGGTTAACTTGATCTCGCCCCCTCCTAACCCGCTACTATTTAGCAAGGCCAGTTGAGATAAGGTAATTTGACCTTGGGATTGACTATCTATCCCTTCATATCCTAGCCTCCATCCCTTAGGAACAGGAGTTAAGCTGACATTACCCATATTTCTGACGCTTCCGACTTCTATTCTTCCCCCCAAAGCGGTTAAACTTCCACTATTTAAAGTCACATCCCCCCCGACTAGGGCAATGGTTTGGCAGCAATTCCAAATTCAAACGGTAGTGTAGGATACAGAATTGATTTCGCTTCTGTCCCTCAAAATAGAGTGAACGAGTTGCCCATTGGGTTTTGCAGGAATGGAAGTCCAAGATTTGAGTTTTATAGGGATGCTGAGCTAC
>NZ_JASJFF010001161.1:0-2362 GCF_030065435.1 Microcystis sp. M53603_WE2 | reverse complement strand
TCGGTATAAAATTCCTTTAACCCTAAGTCAATTCCTGTTATTTGTCCCGTTGGTTTATGGTATTCTTGCCGTTCTACGTCAATTAAAAACTGGCAATAATAACCGTCAGCACGTCTAACAACTCTTACCCGTCTAATCTGTTGTTCTGAATAATAAACTAAGGTCTTTTGACTACACCATAAATCAAATTCTCCTGCTTTAAAGCCATCGGTAAATTTAATTTTACGTCGCTCATCAGATAGTTTGTAGCCTGTTAGTTTATATTCAACCGAACGGCTATGCTTTTTGAACCGGGGAAAACCCTTTTTCCCTGGTATCTTAGCATGACAATTCTGGTAAAATCGATTAATTGATTGCCAGGCTCTATCAGCAGCCGATTGACGTGCTTGTGAGTTTAATTTATTAACCCAAGGTGTCTCTTTATTGTTAGCTAGTACCGAGCAAAGTTTTTGGAGATCATTGCGGGTTGTACCCTTATGATCCATCCAATAACGAACACAAGAATTACGCACAAACTGAGAAGTTTTGATAGCTTCATCAAGCCGGTGATATTGCTCTAGTGTCCCGTTTTTTAGCTTTGCTTCTACGACTAGCATCTAACAATTCTCGACCATTGGTTAAGTAGATTATAACACAGTTTACTCACAAATGATAGAATTAAATCGATACTCCGTTGCTAATATTCTGGTCGGATTTCATCCCCCGCTAATTTTAGTGAGTATCTTGTTGAAAAATCTAGCGGGGGCATTCATCCGACATTTTAGGTAAAGTAAAATCAGTCATACACATATCAGACGGCGAGAGCGTATCAAGTAGCTCCGCAACAACCTCCGCCTGTCCTTGTCCTAATAAGCGTTCTAGCCAAATATTCGTATCCAGAAGAAACACTAGCCATTTCTCCATTCAACTGCAAGATGCTGTAACTCAATTGATGTGTAATCGGTTTTAAGCATCCCTGCCCAGTCTTGACGGAGTTTACGTTTTATAGGTTGGTTAGATTTACTTAAAAGTGACTCTACAAACGTTTGTACTTCAACCTTTAACTGAGGCGATAATTGTCTCACCAGTTCTTCTAGTGATTTTGCTGATGTACTCATGTATTTTACCAATTCAACTTTTTGCAGTAGTTGATAACTAATCTACCACCAGTCTAGCATAGGATTTGATGAGAAACAGCACTAATCTTGAAAACCCCTATAACCCAGTATAGCGCCCTAAAGCAAGCCCTCCAACCCCATCTAGGGGTGCTACCCAGTGCCTTCGGTATCGCACTTTAACCCACAGTTTCAATCAATGTGCATGGTGCGTTCCCCAAAAATCTATTAGTGGAGTAGTAGGACTTGCATTAGGGAACGCAGCCTACCAGCTGAATTCACTGCGTTTACATGATTATGAGTTATCTAACACACGGTCGGGTGCAATGATTTGTTAGATCTCAAATTCGATTACAGTAGCAATGGAGGCTACAATTTCCAGCATTGTAATTTCAGAAACGCTTCCTAATTTATGAATAAACCTTTGTAAATCCACCCCCCTTAGTTGAAGAGTATCAATTGCAGAAGCTTTATTCAATCCATTGATACTGTTAGGTTCAATTTTAACGTGCCAGAAATTTGCTGAAAAATATGTTTTCCAGTCTGTAATAGGAGCAATAAGCTTGATAGGAAGCTTTCCTACTGAATCGGAACTGATGACGACAGCAGGACGCACTTTTTTGATTTCTGCACCCACAGTAGGATCGAAGTTGACTAACCAAATTTCTCCACGTTTTGGCAGCTCAGGGTTAATAGTCAATGATGTCACCTGCCATTAACTGCTGCCATTCAGAATCTTGTTGATAGTGAGAGAGCATTATAGCGGTTCTCGCATCTGTGCGGCACACTTAAACCTTTGCTGATTAAGCTGTTCAGGATCGCGAATGTACCTCTTGTGAATCAGAAACGCTATATATCGGCTTGACTTTTGAGAATATTCCTACGTTCAGTCATTGGTAACTTCAGAAAAGCAAGACGCTGTTTTAAGGATGGAGAGATAGCTTCGGTGGTAGAAGAATCAGAACTAACTTCTTCAACCAAAATAACTACCTCAACAGTTTGTCCTACAGTCAGATCTGGAGATTCAATTTCAATTCTATTTCCAGGTAGAACTTTTGCTGTCGTGTACAAAGTTGATTTAACCATTTTAAGCCTTCTCTTTAAGTATTGTTGTTAATGTAGCTTATGGCTCTTCGGTTTGTGTTATGCAATGGACGGGGATTATAAGGGATGGAACCCTTATATAGAAAGGCATTTAGCGATTTTTGTCAATTGTTTTTTATCTAGAGCGAACTAATCAATTAAGTCTCTTGCCAGATAAGGATTTA
>NZ_JASJFF010001329.1:0-7716 GCF_030065435.1 Microcystis sp. M53603_WE2 | reverse complement strand
GGACACTTTTGAAGCGATAATTGGGGCTTATTATCTAGATTCGGGGTTAAATGCGGTTAAAAACTATCTGCACGGGCTTTTTATCCCTGTAGCCTCTCATTTAGTCTCTCAACAATCGGAATCGCCATCTTTTATCGATGCTAAAAATCTCTTTCAACAGTGGGCGCTGGCTAATTTCGCCTCTAATCCAGAATATGCGATCATCGATGTGACAGGACCGCCCCACGCTAGGGAATTTACCGCCGAAGTGCGGGTTAATAACCTTCTCTACGGTACAGGTAAAGGTAAACGGAAACAGGATGCCACCAAAGCGGCTGCCGAAGATGCCTTAAAGCGCTGTCAATTGCAAGGGTAAATAGGGTTTGCGGCAAAAAGTTTTGCGTGGGGGTAGGGTGTGGGGTGTGGGGTGTGGGGTGTAGGGTTTTACCGATTTTGAGGGGGTCAATTACCTAATTTTCGGGGAAAAAGTGCCTAAATTTCCCCCCCGATCACTCCAATGGCTGGTACTTTTTGATGGGAAAAAAGTCTAAAATTTTTATCCAACAAAGTTTTTAGATTTATTCAGCAGCTCCTACTTATCTTAGGGGCCACCAATTAACTTTATCCCGGGTGGCACTGTACACTTCTTTTAAACCCTCGGCATCTAGTACCCGAATTAAATCCCCCGTCGATTCTGAGGCAATTAATCCCACGGTTTGCAATCCTTTTAATACCTGTTCGACGGTGCGTTGATTGAGTTGACAAGCGCGAGCAATCACATCGACGGATAAATCAAAAGTATAGATATTTTCAGCATCTGGTTGACTGCCTAATTCTCTTTCTTGATAGATTAAGGCTCTGAGTAAAGCCGCCACAGCTTGGGGTGGATAGCTACTGCAATTAAGCAAATGATACTCGAATTTTTGCTGTAATTCAAATAAAACACAGTACCGTTGACGAAAACTTTCGTTATCGTTGTAAATCTTTTCTAGTGCCGATAAGGGAATTTTCAGGACGTGGGTAGTTTTATAGGATTCCACCAAACAGGGAAAAGCGCGACTGGCTAAACCATAACTAAAGGGTAAACTCCTCATACCAAAACAGCCACCGGGGTAGGTAATGGCAATAATCCGGTCGAGGGGAGTGCTGCGGACGACGATTACACCCTCATCCAAAATCACATACAAAACATCTAGAAATTCATCGGGGAGAAAAGCCGTATAGACGGGACGATTGGAAAATAGCGTCTCTAACTTGAGATTGTCGGCATCGAGATACTGACTTAACCAAGCCTCCTCTAGTCCGCGAAAGAGAAAACTCTGGTTAATCAGTTGTTGTAGGAGGGTTGTTTTTTTGGCTTTGACGCTCTTGCCCATAGTCTCAAACCTAGATGTAGCACTGATTTTATCTTCTCACAGTTTCCCTTGTTATCGCCTTATTCCCAATTTGTTTTATAAATGTATTGAAATTTTGTTTCCTGTGCTGTAGGATGAAAACACGCCTAAAAACAGATACAACCTCACAGTAAATCTTAGGAGCGCCGCCGATGCAGTCATCCCAGTCTTGTTTATCCCTACTCATGGCAACTGTCCTGACTGGAGGAATGCTGGTATCCTGCACCCCATCCCCCACCAATAGCGGCAATGACAGCCAAAAACCCGTGACTGTGACGCTTGTTTCCTATGCTGTCACCCAAAGTGCCTACGAAAAAATCATTCCCAAATTTGTCGAGGAATGGCAACAAAAAACGGGGCAAAAGGTAACTTTTGAACAGAGTTATGGTGGTTCCGGTTCCCAAACTCGTGCCGTTATCGATGGTTTAGAAGCGGATGTGGTAGCGTTGGCTTTAGCTTTGGATACCAAGAAAATTGAGCAAGCGGGATTAATTCAACCCGGTTGGGAAAAAGAAGCAACCAATGACTCTATTGTTCATAAATCTGTAGTGGCTTTTGTTCCTCGTGATGCCAATATTAAAATTAATAAATGGTCAGATTTAGCCAAGGATAATATTAAAGTTATTACCGCTAATCCCAAGACTTCTGGCGGAGCGCGCTGGAATTTTCTCGCTCTTTGGGGTTCGGTGACGCAAGCGGGAGGCAGTGAACAAGAGGCGCAAACTTTTGTCGAAAAAGTGTTTAAAAATGCGCCAGTTTTACCTAGAGATGCTCGCGAATCTAGTGATGTATTTTTTAAACAAGGCCAGGGAAATGTGCTGATTAATTACGAAAATGAGATGATTCTCGCTAACCAAAAAGGCGAGAAGTTGTCCTACACTGTTCCCACCGATTACAATATTTCTATTGATAATCCCGTGGCGGTTGTTGATGCCAATGTGGATAAAAAAGGTACGAGAAAAGTGGCCGAGGCTTTTGTGCAGTTTTTATTTACTCCCGCAGCCCAAAGAGAATTTGCTCAGGTGGGGTTTCGTCCCGTTGAACCGAGGGTAGTTAAAGAGTTTGAGAGTAAATTTCCTCAGATAAAAAATCTCTTTACCGTGCAGGATTTAGGCGGTTGGGATAAGGTACAAAAGCAATTCTTTGATGATGGAGGCTTGTTCGATAAAATTCTCACTAAAGCTGGTAAATCCTAAGGAGAAAAACCATGGATAATCAACCTCAATGGCAAACTATTAATCATCCCCAAAGTGACTTACATCTCGATCAATCAGGACTCGATCGCCCCACGTCCCGAAGAATAAAAATTCGGATTCCTAAACAATATATTAACGAGCCAATTATAGCACGTTTAGGGTCTTTTCCTGGTCTAAAAGTGAATATATTTTCCGCTTTGTTAGCGGCAAATAATAATCAAGATGGCTGGTTCGATCTACAACTACAAGGCAACTCCCAAGGGATAGAAAATGCCCTTTCCTATCTGGCAGATTTAGATGTAGAAGTTTGGTATGATTCAGCACAAGTTCTTGAAGAAGCGGACAATTGGTAATCTCTAGCAATAATAAACAATGGCTAACCCACAATTATCTTTATCTCCCAGTCAACCCCTGAAAAAAGTTTCTATTCCTTGGGTAATTACCATTAGTTATCTAGTGGTTTTGTTGGTTTTACCGGCGGCGGCACTATTTGCTAAATCCCTAACTCTTGGTTTTGCCGAATTTTGGCGCATTGCCACTTTACCGATTTCTTTATCCGCTTACCAAGTCACTTTTTTTACTTCCTTAATCGCCGGATTAATTGACGGAGTTTTTGGCACTATTATCGCTTGGGTATTAGTGCGTTATCGATTCCCGGGTAAAAAAATTGTCGATGCTTGTGTAGATTTGCCCTTTGCTTTACCCACTTCTGTTGCTGGTTTAGTCCTAGCCACAGTTTACAGTGATAACGGTTGGCTCGGTCAATTTTTTGCCCCCTTTGGCATTAAGATATCCTTTACCATTTTAGGGGTTTTTGTGGCGATGTTATTTATCGCTTTACCCTTCATTGTCCGCACCTTACAGCCGGTTTTACAGGAAATGGAAAAAGAGGTAGAAGAAGCGGCTTTATCCCTCGGTGCTTCCTCTTGGCAAATCTTCTGGCGAGTTATTTTTCCCACAATACTACCCGCTATTTTAACAGGAGTTGCCCTCGGTTTTGCCAGAGCGATCGGTGAATATGGTTCCGTAGTTATTATCTCCTCTAATATTCCCTTTAAGGATTTAATTGCCCCAGTTTTAATCTTCCAAAGACTAGAGGAATATGATTACACGGGGGCAACAGTAATCGGCATGGTTTTATTACTGGTTTCTTTGTTCATGTTAGTAGTAATTAATTTCCTGCAGCAATGGGGGCAAAAATACAGAGTTAAGTAAAGAGTAAAAAATATTAGGGTATAACTGGAGACAGATCAAAAATGCTGAGTCTAAAAAAATCAACTAAACCGAAAGAGTGGGATTACAAACCCCTACTAATTATCATCGCCCTTGTTTATCTGGCACTATTATTATTTATTCCAGCAGCGGCAGTATTTTACTATGCTTTTCGCAATGGATTCCAAGCTTTTTTAGAAGCGGCGGGAACTTCTGACTTTATCGAAGCGGTAAAATTAACAGTAATTATTGCCCTAATTACTGTACCTTTAAACACAATTTTTGGACTTTGTGCAGCTTGGGTAATTGCTCGCAATCAATTTCGTGGCAAAACTTTATTAATTAGTTTAATTGACTTACCTTTTGCCGTTTCTCCCGTGGTAGCGGGGTTAATGATTGTACTGCTCTATGGGCGCAATGGTTGGTTAGGTTCTTTCCTAGAATTTTTCGATATAAAAATACTTTTTGCTTTACCCGGAATGGTATTAGCAACTATATTTGTTACTATGCCTTTTGTCGCTAGAGAAGTTATCCCAGTCTTAGAAGAAATTGGCTTAGAACAAGAGGAAGCGGGGCGCACTTTAGGGGCAAGTGATTGGCAGATTTTCTGGCGCATAACTTTACCCAATATTCGTTGGGGATTGATGTACGGAGTGCTGTTAACTAATGCCCGGGCGATGGGAGAATTTGGGGCGGTTTCTGTGGTTTCTGGCAGTATTTTAGGGAGAACTGCTACCCTGCCAATTTTCGTAGAACAGGCCTATAAAAATTATCTAACTCCTGCCGCTTTTAGTGCGGCGGCTATTCTCGCCTTACTAGCGGGAGTTACTTTAATTATCAAAGAAATTCTCGAACGTAAAACCGCCCACAAAATTCACACTACCTAACTACAATTAACCTAAAAATATGAGCGGGCATTGGGTTTCATGCTTCAACCCAACCTACGTTCTACAAAAAACCTAAAAATATGAGTATTACCATCCAGCAAGTTTCTAAACGTTTCGGCAATTTTCAGGCTTTAGATAATATAAGTTTAACCATTCCTGAAGGTAAATTAGTCGCCCTCCTCGGACCATCGGGATCGGGAAAATCCACCTTATTACGTTCAATTGCCGGATTAGAAACTCCCGACAGTGGCGCGATTATCATTAACGGACAAGATACCACCCATGTGGATCCTAGACGGAGAAATATCGGCTTTGTTTTTCAACATTATGCCCTATTTAAACATTTAACTGTTCGTCAAAATATTGCTTTTGGTCTAGAAATTCGCCAGCAAAAATCGCCAGTAATTAAGAAAAGAGTTGAGGAATTATTAGAATTAATTCAATTACAAGGATTAGGCGATCGCTATCCCGCCCAATTATCAGGAGGACAACGGCAAAGAGTAGCTTTAGCCCGCGCTTTAGCCATTCAACCGAATGTATTATTATTAGATGAACCCTTTGGAGCTTTAGATGCAAAAGTTAGAAAAGAATTAAGGGTATGGCTGAGAAATTTACACGAAGAAGTTCACGTTACCAGTGTTTTTGTTACCCACGATCAAGAGGAAGCAATGGAGGTAGCTGATACGATTGTCGTGATGAATCATGGTAAAATTGAACAGGTGGGTTCTCCCGCCGAAATTTACGATCATCCGGCCACACCTTTTGTGATGCAGTTTATTGGGGAAGTGAATATCTTACCCAGTTTAGCAGGATTAGGAAATGGACATCATCCGGGTGATAATTCCACCGTTTTTATCCGTCCCCACGACCTGGAAATTATGCCCGAACAAGATGGTTTGAATAGTTGGGCAGTGGTAAAAAGAGTTATTCATTTAGGCTGGGAAATACAAGTAGAATTAATGTTAGCCGATGGGGAAATGGTGGTGGCTTATCTCAATCGGGAGGAATACAAGCAATTACAGTTACAACCAGAACAAACGGTACATTTAAAACCGAGAAAAGCGACCTTACTCACTGATTTTGACAATAAAAGTGAGAAAGTTATCGATTACTCAATTTAAAAACTCTAGGTTTATTAAAAATTTTTCATAAAGCTATAAGTGACCTTCACCGCTGCCACTTTCTCAGCACTGATAGAGTTAGAGCAACTTCTTTACCTTTCTCCTCAATAAAATCTAGCAATTCCTTGACGGTGCTTTTATCTTCATCTACTTTGGTGTTAAGATTGACAGCCTTGAGGTCAAAGTTTTTGGCTTCGATTTCTTCACGGGTGACTGTCCAACTCCTCTCACTATCTTCTCGGTTGGGTAATAGTTCTAGAAACTCCTGAAAGTGATTCATCATCAGGGGTTTGCGCTTGGTAACTTTGACATCGGACAGGTCATAATACCAGATTTTTTCAGTGGGTTTGCCTTTAGTAAAAAAGAGGATGTTAGCTTTGACTCCCCCACCGGCAGCCACAAAAGTCCCCGCGGGCAAACTAACGATACACCAGAGGTTACAGTCGTTTAATAGTTTTCGTTTGCTCTGGACAAAGGCATTTTCATTGGTGCGAAATAACACCCCTTCATCTAGGACGATACCGCAGCGTCCCCCCGGTTTCAAACTGTCGATAACGTGCTGTAAAAATAGGACTTGAGTAGCACTGGTTTTATAGGCAAATTGTGCCTGTACGGTCCTGTGTTCTTTGCCGCCAAAGGGGGGGTTAGTGAGGATAATATCGAACTGGGGCGGAGCATCTTGGAACAGGTCGCCATAGATGACTTCTCGGTTTAAGGTGTTGCCGTGCCAGAGGTGGGGGTAATCGATGCCGTGTAGGACTAAATTAGCGAGGGCAATGGGGTAGATGAGGTTCTCTTTTTCCCTTCCGTAAAAGGTTTTTAGTTTGATGGTTTCTAGCTGTTCGGGGGTGATGTCATCTGCTAGGAAATCGCGGATGTATTCGTAGGATTGGGCCAGGAATCCGCCCGTACCGCAGCAGGGGTCATAGATGGTTTCTCCTACTTGGGGGGTGATGGCTTTGACCATTGCCCGGATGACTTCCCGGGGGGTAAAGAATTGACCGCCATCGTTGTTTTTTTCTCCCATTTTCAACAGCAATCCCTCGTAAACTTGGGAGATGGGGAAGATGTGGGTAGGGTCAATGTAGTCGATTTCGTGGATTTTATCGAGGATGTCTAACAGGTTGGTTTCGGTGTCGATGCGGACTCGTTCGACACTGGATATGACCTCACTGATAATTTTTTGGCGGGGGGTGGCTTGGGGTTTGTTTTTGAGGTTTTTGAGGTAGGGAATGACTTCTTCATTGACAAAGGGCAGAAATTGACCCATTTGCCCCATTTGCAGGTTAAGGCGGCGGTTGCCTTGAGGGTTGGCCCAATCTCGCCAACGGTAGGGTTCGGGGATGGAATCGGCCAAAGAGTCCCCCACGGCTTCCGCTTCTTCCGCTTCTCGCTGTTCGGTGTCGTCAAGGATTTTGAGGAACAGTAGCCAACTGAGTTCGGGGACGTACTGTAAAGCACCGGCACAGTTGGAACGCCGCATGATGTCGCAGATGCCTTTGATGTAGCTGTTAAGTCCCTGTTGGGTGGTGAAGGTTTTACCGTTGTCGTTGCTGTTTTTTTTAGCCATTGAGTTTACCTAATTTGTCTAACCTGCCAAGCGGAGATTGGCAATGAGGGGGAGTTGGAGTTCGTTTTTTTCTTGCAGTCTTTGAGAAAAGAATAGGATTTCTAGGTTTTCGATTTCTTCGGTTTGGGGGTTGACTCTCACAATAATATCATCTCCTAATTCTTCGGATTCTTGTTCGGGATAGGGAGCGCATTTATTGATATAGAGAATGTCTCCCGTTGGGTCATATTTGATAATTAGGGTTTGCTGAAAAAGCTTTTCCTGGGGGCAGGGTGTGGGGTGTGGGGTGTGGGGTGTGGGGTTTTACCAGTTTTGAGGTGGTCAACTACCTAATTTTCAGGGAAAAAGTACCTGAAT
>NZ_JASJFF010000389.1:0-2362 GCF_030065435.1 Microcystis sp. M53603_WE2 | reverse complement strand
TCGCAATAACTGAGAAAACGGGTTTCTTTGAGAAACCCGTTTTCTGTAAATTTTTGTTATAGAAACCTTGAAAAATTCGGGATTCTTTGCATAAAATAGTCGAAGTCATCCTTTGCGGTTAATGTCATGACTTCTACCCTCTTGCCGAGCTTTCCTGCTGTTGACGATGTTTTGTTCAATTTTGCTCAATCTGATGGCTTGAGTCAAGCTAATCAGGTGGATAGTGCGAGAAATCAAGGTTTAACCGCACCGAATTTAATTTGACCTTCTCTGATTCATAAGTAAACCTGATTGAAAAAACAATGGCTCTACCGAACCTGTCATGCAAAACTATCAACAACTTATGCTTGTAAAGCTTGTACAATAAGGCTTTGAGTTTTTGTTAGATTGATATTTATCAACTTTAGAACATTGCTGGACAGAGAGGGAGCTTGGGGACTTTTCTACAGTGTAAGTTCGGAAGAACCAAAACAATAAGTATATCTTATGTCCTAATTGACGGTAGAAAAAAACGCTCTTAAGATAGTAGAAACCATTAATTGATGGTTTGATAGTTTTTAAGCCTAACCTAGACTGGCTGCGGTTGGGGAAAACTGGACTGAATTGCACTGAATAAATAATAGCCAAGCAAATTGTGGGCATTGCCCACCTTACACCCAGGGCAGCTTAAATTAGTAAAACACGAATTATAAGTTTTTAGGACAAATACAATGGCTACATTTATCGGAGACAACAACAACAACAACCTTGTTGGAACGACTGGTGATGATTTGATTCAAGGTTTAGGAGGGAATGATACTCTGTCTGGACTGGATGGCAATGATACAATTGACGGCGGAACGGGCGATGATGTATTAAACGGTGGGGACGGCAACGATAATATTGATGGTGGCACAGGCATTGATGTAATCAATGGTGGTGACGGAAATGACCTCATTGCCTCTGGGACAAAAGGAGAGTCCATCGATGGTGGTGCGGGGAATGATACCCTGACCACCTTGAATTTGAGTGACTCCAGCGCAAATCTGGTTCTCGATTTAACCGCAGCCAATCAACTCAGTGGGGACGGTATCACCACAATTAAAAATATCGAGTCGATACCGTCTGTCACTACTGGCAGTGGCAACGATACCTTTAAATTAACGGGAAATCTGTTAATCAGTAACAGCAAATTTGATGGAGGAGGGGGAAACGACCTATTAATCGCCGACTTTAGCAATGCCACTTTCGCGGGTTTGGGAACAAGCGGTTACGGCGTTTTTAATTACAACGTTACCACTTATATCTACGCTCCCGGTAATAGTAACAGTACCTTGCTGTCCTACTCCAATACCGAACAATTTAATATTACCGGAACAGCTTATATCGACTATTTGACCGGTTACGGGGGCAATGACACCATCAATGCTGGTGCAGGGAATGATTATCTTTGGGGAGCCGCAGGGGATGATGTATTAAACGGTGGGCTCTTCTGGTTTCTGTGTGGAGGGAAGAAGAATAGGGATAATTTTATAGAAATATAGTCTTCAAAGCCTTGCCTAGCAAGACTCCTACGAATGATAATCAGTGCTTATCACACAAAGTAGAGAAGAGCCAACGGTGGGGACGGCAACGATAATATTGATGGTGGCACTGGTAACGATATTCTTATTGGTGTCGATCCTAAAAGTGCTATTCCAGGTAAAGGGGAAATCGATAATTTAACAGGCGGAACAGGAAGTGATAAATTCATTCTCGGCGACGCTACTTGGATCGGTTATGACGATGGTAATAGCGCTCTTGCAGGGAACAATGATTACGCCCAAATAACTGACTTTAACCCTACCGATGATATTATTCAGCTACGTGGTACCAGTAGTGACTATTTATTAACAGTTTCTGGTTCTAATACTAATCTCTACTACAATAAACCAGGATCTGAACCGGATGAACTCATCGCCGTTATCCAAAACCGCACAGGATTAAATCTAACAGGCAACTCTTTTAATTATGTCTCTAGTTTCGTCCTTCCTAGCATTACTCTAGATATCTCCCCCGCAAGTGTGACAGAAGACGGGACAACCAACTTAGTCTACACCTTCACCCGCACAGGAGACACAACTAATCCCTTAACCGTCAACTATACAGTTGACGGAACAGCTACTTTTAGCACAGATTACACTCAAACTGGTGCAGCCAGTTATACAGCAACCACAGGGACAGTGACTTTCGCTGCTGGTTCGTCCACTGCTACCGTAACTGTTGACCCCACTGCTGACACCACAGTTGAAAGTAATGAAACCGTCGCTTTAACTCTCACTGCGGGGACTGATTATACAGTTGGGACCACCACCGCAGTTACTGGGACAATTACCAATGATGA
>NZ_JASJFF010001391.1:0-7361 GCF_030065435.1 Microcystis sp. M53603_WE2 | reverse complement strand
CCCCCAAACCCCCCGCGCATTAGGTTAACTGTGAGATGCTTACACGCGATTGTTCATATTTTTGTACTAATTTAAGAGTCATACCAAATCCCTTTTTAATAGTGTGATTAACTCTCAAGTTATGAATTGTTTCTCCCCACACCCCACACCCCACTATCCTATACTTTTTAAACAGGATTTAGTATGACCCTACCAGCCTAAAAATAGCAAAAAACCCGGTGGGAAAATCTCCCCACCGGGTCAAAAAGGCAAAAGTAAAGAATTATTTCTGATCGGCCTTTTTGCTTGACTTATCGCCCATTTTGTACTTACGCAAGAAGCGATCGACCCGGCCCTCCGTATCGATCATCTTCTGGGTTCCCGTATAAAAAGGATGATTACCCGACCAAACCTCCACATGAATTTCTGGTTTTGTCGAACCCACCGTCATCACCAGTTCACCATTACAGATCACCTTGGCTTCCGGATACCAAGTAGGATGAATTTTTTTCGGCATAATAAACCTCTCTATTAACCTAACGTTTCGAGTATTGAGGCGCTTTGCGCGCTTTGTGAAGACCGTATTTTTTCCGTTCCTTCGCCCGGGGATCCCGAGTCAGATAACCTTCACTCTTGAGGGGAGGACGATTTTCCGGGGCCAATTGACATAAAGCTCTAGCGACACCCAATTTCACCGCGTCCGCTTGGCCGGTCAAACCACCGCCCTCGGCCTTAACGATGATATCATACTCGTTTTCCAGTCCCAAAGTCTCCAGAGGAGCTTTAATCGTCTGGATATAGGTGGGAATGCGGTTAAAATGGGTTTCTCCATCGCGACCGTTAACGGTAATTGCCCCCGTCCCCGGCACGAGACGCACGGAAGCGACCGCCGATTTGCGTCGTCCCGTTCCCCAATAAACTACCTTATTTTTACTGTCCGTGGCTTGCATTGACTTAATTTCCTCCTGCGGGAATCGTATTAATCGCTAAAACTTCCGGTTGTTGTGCCTGATGGGGATGTTCCGCACCGGCATAAACTTTCAGTTTCGTGAACAATTTCCGACCTAAGCTATTTTTCGGGAGCATTCCCTTAACAGCGTGTTCGATAATCCGTTCAGGAATGCGTTTTTGCAGTTTATCGAAGGTTTCTACCTTCATACCACCCGGTCTGCCGGAGTCGCGGCGATAAACTTTCTGTTGGCGTTTTTTGCCCGTCACCGTCACTTTTTCAGCGTTAATAACAATGACAAAATCCCCCGTATCCAGATGGGGGGTGAAGGTGGCTTTATTTTTGCCCCGTAGAATCATAGCGATCTCGGTGGCCAGACGACCTAGACGCTGATCGGCCGCATCGATGACGTACCATTTCTGCTCTAGAGTCTCTAAATTTGGTAGAGGTGTTTTGTTCATGGTGAGTTTGCCTTGGTTTACAAAAATTAATTTTTTTTATTGCCCACCTGGGTGTTGGGGGGTTAGAGTTTTAGGGTTTTAGTTGGAATTCCCCTATTTCCCTATTTCCCTATCTCCCTATTCCCCTATCCCCTCTGCTCGGAAATAATAAAGAGGCTGAGTCTCGCACCAGACGCTATCGGCAAAGGGAAAATCGGCGTAACCCACCCGCAGTAAACATAGTCCTTTAGCTGGTGCGGCGTATTTGACCAATTCTCGGCGCTGATTGACCCAGATGTCGGTAAAGTTTTCTAGCGATCGCTCACCAGTTCCCACCTCCACCAACATTCCCACCAATAGCCGCACCATCCCGTACAAAAAGCCATTGGCTTGAATTTCCATCTGTACAAATGGCCCTTGACGGTAGCATTCCACCCCTTGTACTTCTACCCAGGAATGGTCACGACTAGAGTTAGCACGGTGAAAGGCGGCCAGATGGTGCTTACCCAATAGGGGCTTTAAGGCCCTGGCCATCAAATCGGCATCGAGGGGACGATGGTAGTAGTGCCAACTAAAGGGGCTAACAAATAGATTGGGGATGGGGTCCGTATAGAGGGTGTAACGATAACGTCGCCAGAGGGCTGAGAAACGGGCGTGCCAGCGATCGGGAACCTGGGCCGAGGCCCGAATGACGATATCGTCATCTAGCCGAGCATTGAGAACCTTGGCCCAATGGGCAGGTGGGATCGGACTCTGCTGCTGGAAATGGGCAACCTGGGCGGCGGCGTGAACACCGCTATCGGTACGTCCGGCCCCGTGCAGAGTGACCGCATGACCGAGAATATCGGCCAGAGCCTTCTCGATTTCTTCCTGCACACTCCTGTGATGGGGTTGCCGTTGCCAGCCGTGGAAATTAGTTCCCACATACTGGATAACTAGGGCGATCCGCGACTGGGGGCAAGCTGTCATCGTTACATCAGTTCGATAATCGCCATAGGGGCATTATCCCCGCGACGGCGCAGGGTACGCACTACCCTGGTATAACCGCCGTTACGGTTGCCATAACGGGCTTGGGCGCCTTCAAAGAGGGCGTGAACCAGTTGTTTGTCGTAGATGTAGCCCATGGCTTGGCGACGGGCGCTCAGGGAACCGTCTTTAGCTAGGGTGATAATGTGGTCTACCTCTGCTCGCACCGCTTTTGCTTTCGCTAGGGTGGTGGTGATCTGACCATGTAGAATTAGCTGGGTGGCCAAGCTGCGCAGCAGTGCCTTTCTTTGGTCAGCCGGCAGACCCAATTGAGGCACTTTACACCGATGTCTCATAGTATTTTCCTGGAATTGGGTTTACTTGCTTTTTTCTTGGGGTAGGGTGATGCCTAACCGTTTTTGTAGGGCTTCAATGACTTCTTCCGCCGATTTCTGCCCAAAGTTTTTGATTTCTAAGAGATCTTCTTGGCTGTAATCGAGGAGGTCGGCTACGGTGTTGATCTGCGCTCGCTTCAGGCAATTGTAGGCGCGCACGGATAATTGTAGTTCCTCGATCGGAATTTGGTTTTCTTGGTTGATCTCTTGGTCGTCAAAGTTACCGGAGGATTCGAGGGCGTTGAGATCCTTGAGCGGGTTAAAGAGATTAACCAGCATATCGGCCGCTTGGGAAAGGGCTTCTTTGGGGTTAATGCTCCCGTTTGTCCAAATTTCTAAGAGCAGACGATCTCTAGCTTGACCGCTTTCGGAACGGATATCTTCGACGCTGTAGTTGACTTTGGTTACGGGCATAAAAATCGAGTCGATTTGCAGAAAGTCTAGCGAAGTGGCCTCCTCTTTACTGCGATCGATCGCCCGGTAGCCTTTGCCTTTTTCCACGCGAAATTCCATCTCTAGCTTGGCCCCTTCGGCTAGGGTGGCGACGTACTGATTGCGATCAACTATCTCGATTTCTGAGGGTAAATCGAATTGTGCCGCCACTACTGTCGCCGGTCCAGTTGCCACTAAACGCCCGATCTGGGTTTGATTGGTGTAGCTTTTGAGGATGATTTCTTTCATGTTGAGCATGAGTTCCATCACGTCCTCGCGTACCCCCTCGACGGTGGCAAATTCGTGATTGACTCCCGCAATCCGCAGGGCCGTCACGGCCGCTCCTTCCAGATTGGAAATGAGAATCCGTCTCAGGGCATTACCTACGGTCGTACCCTGGCCTCTTTCCAGAGGTTCTAGTACGAATTTACTGTACTGACTCTGATTCTTGTAAGTTTTTGCTTCTACACACTCGATTTGAAATTGCGCCACCGATTGACCTCCCTTGTTCAGTTTTCAGTTATCAGTTATCAGTTATCAGTTTTCTTTGGCTTTCAGCGTTTAGCGTTTGGCGTTCAGCTTTTTGAGCAGATGGTCTTTGACGACCGGATTCTGCTGCTGATGCGCTCAAAGCTAACGGCTGTCGGCCTCAAGATCCCTGTCACCTGAAAAAGCTGTTCACTGTTTACACTCTCCGGCGTTTGGGAGGACGACAACCATTGTGGGGGATGGGAGTCACGTCCCGGATCAGGGTGATTTCTAATCCTGCTCCTTGCAGGGCCCGGATTGCGGTTTCCCGTCCTGCCCCGGGGCCACTAACCATCACTTCTAGTTGACGCATTCCCTGTTCGATCGCTCGGCGGGCGGCGTTATCGGCGGCGGTTTGGGCGGCGAAGGGGGTTCCTTTTTTGGCTCCTTTAAAACCACTCGATCCCGCCGATGCCCAAGAGATCACATCGCCTTTGGTATCGGCGATCGTGACAATGGTATTGTTGAAGGTCGATTGAATGTGAGCGACTCCGGTAGGAATATTTTTCTTCTGTTTTTTCGGTCCGGTTTTTTTGGTTGGTCGCGCCATAGTTTTTCTTGATTGGGGGATATCGCAATGAATAAAAAATTATTTCTTGGAGGGGGCTTTTTTCTTCCCTGCCACTGTCACCCGACGACCGCGACGGGTCCGCGCATTGGTTCGCGTCCGTTGCCCGCGCACGGGTAATCCTAGCCGATGCCGACGACCCCGATAGGTGCCGATATCGGCGAGGCGTTTGATGTTCATCGCCTCCCAGCGTCTCAAATCCCCCTCGATTTGATAATTTGTTTCGATATAAGTCCGTAGCGCCGCCACGTCTTCATCGCTGAGATCCTTGACCCGAGTGTCAGGGTTAACACCCGTCGCAGATAAGACTTCTTGGGAACGCGATAGACCCACTCCGTAGAGGTAGGTCAGGGCGATTTCCACACGCTTATCGCGAGGTAGGTCTACACCAGCTATCCTTGCCACGCTTTTTTTTTCTCCCTATGAACGATTTTTTTTCCAAAAACGACTACAATTAACGGTAACGATTCTCTGCCCCAAGACAGTGACTTTGGTGGGTTAACCTTGTCTCTGCTTGTGTTTGGGGTTAGAACAAATTACCATGACTCGACCGCGCCGACGGATGACGCGGCACTTTTCGCACATTTTTTTGACAGACGCTCTAACTTTCATGCCTAAGTATTCTGGCAACACTGCAAGCTTATTATTATATCAGATTTGTTTTACCCGTGTCACCTATTTTTTTAAAATAAATTTGGCCGCTTATTAGACTTTTTGGCTTCTCTGCCCCTATTTATCGCTATTTTTTTTGATTTTTCAGGCGATAGGTGATTCTGCCTTTGGTTAGGTCGTAGGGGGTCAGTTCCACTTTGACTCGATCGCCGGGGAGGATTTTGATATAATTACGTCGGATTTTGCCAGATATATGGGCTAAGACGTTGAAACCGTTATCTAAATCCACCCTAAACATGGCGTTGGGCAAAGATTCGGTGACGGTTCCTTCCATTTCGATGAGATCTTGTTTAGACAAAGTTAATTCCTCAAATTTACTGGGGACAATTTATTTAATGATTCGGAGCTCTCTTGGGTTTGGTGGTTAAAATGTATTCTAAGATACATTCCTCCCAGCGGGGGGGTGGAACGAACCACAAAGACACAAAGGACACAAAGATTGATCGATCATATAGTAAGTTAAACTTATCACACAGAACCTAGTAGGAGAGCCGATTCGGCAGCAGCAACCCTGCTGTCACCACAGTTCCCCCAGTATAGCTTATCAGTGATCAGTGATCAGATGTGAGTTTTCAGTTCACAGCAAAAAAGCGCCCCATCTTCCCTCTCCCATCTCCTGACTCCAGTCTCCACCCCCATCTCCCCACTACTAGGCAGTATTAAGGAGTAATATTTAGATAATCAACAGCTTAACATTGCTGTCTTTTCACTGATTACTGATTACTGTTCACTGTTCACTGAAAAGCTAGATTACTCGACGACAATTCGCCATTCATGGAGTTCGTATTCCACACAACCATTCTCGATTAAAGGATCGCGAACTATAATTGCCTGAGCCTCCTCAAGAGAATCGGCCTTAAATAATAACATTCCGCCGCCCCTTTCTGCCCAATAACCACTTTTTGCTGCTCGTCCTTGGCTAATTAAATCACGCACATAGTCCTTATGGGCGCTGACATAGCGATCGAAGGTAGTTTTATCAACAATGCCTTTTTCTATCTTGACAAACCAGGGCATAAATTCTCAGTAGGCTAGGACGGATCAACAATCATATAATTATACCGATTAATCTTGGCCGTCGAGGGTGCCATGTAACAGAGCTATACAATTAGCTTAGAGTTGTGGAAGACTGCTAGAATCGAGGTGACAGCTTCATTTCTGTAGCTTTGCTTGTTTCCATGAATCAACCCCAGGGATCTCTATTTTTTATCGCGCTTTTGCCGCCGCCAGAAGTACAGGAAATTGCCACAAAAATCAAGTTAGAGTTTGCAGAAATTTACAATAGTCGCGCTGCCCTGAAATCGCCTCCCCACGTCACTCTCCAACCCCCTTTCCGGTGGAATTTAGAACAATTACCGGATTTAGAAAGATGTTTAGAGGAATTTGCCCGCTTGCACGCTCCTATTCCCCTAATTCTCCAGAATTTTGCCGCCTTTAAACCGCGAGTCATTTATATTAATGTCCAGAAAACGCCAGAATTATTAACCCTGCAAAAACGGCTTTTACAGCAGCTAGAATCTTCCCTGAATATCATTGATAATGTCTCAAAAAGCCGAGCTTTTTCGCCCCATTTAACCGTTGGCTTCCGAGATTTAACTAAAGATAATTTCTGGAAAGCTTGGTCAAAATATGCTAATCAAGAGCTATTTTTTGAGGTGATGATCGATGAAATTACCCTCCTAATTCATAACGGTAAGCACTGGGAAATTTATCGGCAATTTTCTCTATAATCCAGACCCTTGCAGGTTTCTATCTACAGAGGAGGGAGTTATAGTGGTAAAATAGGAGAGAGCAGTTTTTAAAGCTTCATTTCTGACTTTTTTGCGAAATTTTAACCTATAGAGCGATTTTATGGCGACTCCGCCGCTCTGAAACCTATGTTACTCAAAAATCCCCCGAAAATCTCCCCCAATCTGATTAAACAGCTAGAAACGATCCTTGGTAAAGATGGAGTCATCCGTCGCAAAGATGAATTATTAACCTATGAGTGCGATGGTATCACAGGATACAGACAAAGACCCGCTCTTGTGGTACTGCCTCGCAGCACAGCAGAAATTGCGGCGGTGGTGAAACTCTGTCACGATAACGAGATTGCCTGGGTAGCGAGGGGTGCAGGAACGGGCTTATCGGGAGGGGCGTTACCCTTAGAAGAGGGGATTCTCATCGTTACGGCACGGATGAATCAGATTCTCAGGGTTGATTTAGATAATCAAAGGGTGGTGGTACAGCCCGGGGTGATTAATCATTGGGTGACGCAAGCGGTAAGCGGGGCGGGATTTTATTATGCACCGGATCCCTCTAGTCAAATTATCTGCTCGATCGGTGGTAATGTGGCGGAAAATTCCGGCGGGGTTCACTGTTTAAAATACGGTGTCACTACCAATCACGTTATGGGCTTAAAAATCGTCCTTCCCGATGGTTCAATTATCGAT
>NZ_JASJFF010001381.1:0-4918 GCF_030065435.1 Microcystis sp. M53603_WE2 | reverse complement strand
TTTTGGGTCTGATTTGTTTTTGTTAATGATCAGACAGTACCTGATGAGCCTTTCTTTGTCAACTCTTGAGGTTGATGCGTTTCATTTTTGAATTGGCGATATTATCTTAAGGTTGATAAAAACGGAACTTCGCAAGAGTGTCCTAATTGTGGCGCGTTCACTGGTAAAAAGTCGTTATCGGAAAGAGTTCACCGATGCGATTCTTGTGGTCACATCGAACCGAGAGATACGGCATCGGCGAAGGTAATCGAGAACCGAGGAAAAAACGCGGTCGGACTGACCCTGTTAGAAAACGCTTGCGGAGGCGATCTAACGGGGATCGTTCAGTTAAACCTGTTTGATCTAGTCAAGAGCAGATGAACCAAGAATCCCCCGCTACACCGTGCGAGCGGTTAGCGGGGGAGAGTCAAAAAGTAGGTTTATTGAAGAAGTGGAGGGAATCATCATCCTATGGCGATAATGACAAAATCATTTGGACAAAGACTGGCAGAGATTTTCGGGTTTGACCTGCGATCGCTGGCTTTATTTCGCATTGCCTTGGCGTTAGTGGTTTTAGTAGATTTATCGGTTCGTTTTAGCCAAGTAACTGCCCATTACAGCGGATTGGGGGTTTTACCCCTAGGAAGCTTATCGAAAGTCTCTGCTAGTCCTTTTTACTGGTCTATTTTTGCTCTCAGTGACTCGGTGCTGGTGCAGAGTATCCTGTTTATTGTCGCTATAGCGATCGCATTATTGCTTTTAATTGGCTATCATACCCGTTTAGCCACGATCGCCACTTGGGCGCTAATCGTCTCTTTACATCATCGCAACCCCCTGTTACTATTTGCCGCCGATGACGTAATCCGGGCAGTATTATTCTGGGCGATGTTTTTACCCCTTGGTGCCTGTTATTCCGTGGAAAGTGCCTTAAACACCAATCCCAACCCCCTACCCAAGCGCGTAGTTTCGGCCGCCACGGTGGCTTTTATGATACAGGTGTGTTACATATATATGTGGTCAGTGGTTTTTAAACTCAAAAGTGAGACTTGGTGGCCCGACGGTACAGCCGTTTATTACTCTCTTAGTTACGATCAATACGCTACCGCTTTCGGGAGTTTTTTACTGACTTTACCGCAGCAATTCCTCAAATTCCTGACAATTTCAGCCCTAGGCTTTGAATGGTTCGGTCCGCTATTGATGTTTGTTCCCTTTCGCAATAGTTTATTTAAAATAATCGCCGTAGTTTCCTTTATTTTCTTGCATACGGTTTTTGCGCTGATTCTACATTTAGGGGTTTTCCCTTTCTTGAGTGTTACCTATTGGTTGCCGATCATCCCTAGCTTAGTCTGGGATTGGGGACAAAAACGGATAATAAACCCAGAAAGGGAAGGTTTAAGGATTAATTATGATCGAGATTGTGGATTTTGCAAGAAAGTTGTTCATCTTCTCCGCACGTTTCTCATTTTACCCGGCACTCCCCTGTTAGTCGCGCAGGATAACCCCTCAATATACGAGGATATGGTGGCCCAAAATTCTTGGGTAGTGGAAGATTGGCAGGGAAAACGTCGGTTTAAATGGTCAGCATTGGTTTATATTGTCAGTCTTTCGCCAATTTTCTGGTTTTTAGCGCCAATTTTGCGTTTACCGCCCCTTATGACCCTGGGAACGAGAATTTATGAGTGGATTGCCTCCCATCGTCGTTTTATGGGCAATTTCACCAAACCTCTCAAGTTTCGTCCCCTGACGATTAAATCCTCTTTACCTTTAAATATTTTGGTAATTTTCTTCTTCTTGTTGACGAGTATCTGGAATTTACGCAGTTTTGTCCGGCAATCGGTCGATAGAGGCGATTTAAATACACCTCTAATTAAGTCTCTTGATCGCTTGCTCACCCGTCGTACTTTTAATACAATTGATATTCTGGCAAGAGTTACCCGTTTAGACCAATATTGGACTATTTTTTCCCCTAGTCCCCCTCGCGATGATGCTTGGTTTGTGGCAGTCAGTCAATTAGCCGATGGTTCCACGGTAGATATATTTAGAGAAGGACAGCCGGTAATTTGGGATAAACCCACGGATAGCGATCGCAATCGTTTGTATAAAACCATGCAGTGGCGGGTATATTTTATTAATCTTAATCGAGCTATCGGTCGGTCAGTTTATGGAGAGTTTGGTCAGTATCTCTGTCAAAACTGGAATCAGCAGCACGGTAGTGATCAACAAATTAAATCCCTGCAACTTTATATCATGCGGGAAAGGACTGTCCCCCCCGGAGAAAAACAGGGAATCGAAAAAGAGCTAATCTGGCAGCAAAATTGTCTTTAATCAGTTATCAGTTATCAGTTATCAGTTATCAGTTATCAGTTATTAGTCAGATAAAAGTTATATGGCTAACTAATGCAATAAAAGACAACTAAAAATGGACAACTGATAGCTGATTACCGATTGCTTCTTTTTCCCTTTCCAACTAACCTAACTACCGCTCAACTTTAAAAATCGCTAGAACCGCTCTGGAGAGTAGCGAGGGATCTTTCAAAATTCATTCTCTGTTCAGCATTGCGGAGAAAGTAACCACTCATCATTGCCGAGGCCAATAACCGGCCCAGATGTTCGCGACTGGTACTGATAGTGACACCGAAATGTTCGGAAGGAAGGTTGCCCAAAAGTCCGATAATGTTGCGTTCCATCACTTGGAAAACCTCTTGGGATTCTGGTTTCGAGAGTTGGGCGATTGTTTCGGGACTTAAGGTCTGGACATACTGCCACAAACTCTCGGAAAATTCACTATCGGTACCGAATAAATTGTGAGGGCGATCGTTTTCTCTATACACCTTTGATCTCCTTAACTCAATTTTTTTAAATTATCCTTTTGGTTCTTCCAATTGGGAGCATTTCACCTTTGTAACTCCTAAATCAGGTTTTATGTCAAGCTATTTTGAAAGCCTTGCTAGAAACCAGTTTTAGGGACAAGTATAATTACTCGCTTGCATAAATGAGATGCTCCCTTCCAATTTAACAGTTTTTTGAGATAGTGGCAGTCGGTAGAACCGAACCCGAAGGTGATGGTAATCCCAAGCAGAAAATCCATCTCTGGCAAAAATCAAAAACTGCTCCGAGAAGCAGATAACCGATCACTGTTCACCGATAACTTTTATTTACCCATACCTAACTGCTGGGCCTTTTGATAGACTTTACCCTCCGTCAGCAGCGAGGGGGCAATCACCACTTCCACCTGTTGCATTTCCTTTAAGTTCTTAGCACCTAAAGTCCCCATACTGGTTTTCAGCGCCCCTAGGAGGTTATGAGTACCATCATCTAATTTTGCCGGTCCAACGAGGATTTCGGCAATAGTTCCCGTACTGCCCACACTAATCCTGGTTCCCCGGGGTAGAACCGGACTAGGTGTGGCCATACCCCAGTGAAAACCGCGGCCGGGGGCCTCCACGGACCGGGCAATGGGAGAACCAATCATCACCGCATCGGCGCCACAGGCGATACATTTGCAGATATCACCGCCGGTAATAATGCCGCCATCGGCAATAACGGGGACGTATTTACCGGTTTCTCGGAAAAAATCGTCCCTAGCGGCGGCACAATCGGCCACAGCAGTGGCCTGGGGAACTCCCACTCCTAAAACGCCGCGAGAAGTACAGGCAGCCCCCGGACCGATACCGACTAAAACCCCGGCTGCCCCGGTTTTCATCAGGTTAAGGGCGACTTCGTAGGTGACGCAGTTACCCAAAACCACGGGAATGGGCATTTCTTGACACAGTTGTACTAAATCGAGGGGGGTGATAGCTTCTGGGGATAAATGGGCAGTGGAAACGACGGTTGCTTGGACAAAGAGAATATCGGCCGCTGCTTGGGCAACGATAGCACCGTATTTGACGGCACCGGCAGGGGTGAGGCTAACTGCCGCAATACCGCCTTTTTCTTGAATTTCTTGGATACGAAGCTCGATTAGTTGCGGTTTAATCGGTTCTGCGTAGAGTTCCTGCATTAAACCGACGAATTCTGCTTTGCCGACTGCGGTAATGCGATCGAGAATCGGGTTAGGATCCTCGTAACGAGTTTGAATACCTTCGAGGTTTAGTACCCCTAGCGCCCCCAACTCGGAGAGAAGGACGGCCATTTTAGTATCCACCACCCCATCCATAGCGCTGGCGATAATCGGGATTTCCCGCTCGATATTGCCGAGAGACCAACGGGTATCGGCTAAACTAGGATCGAGGGTTCGCACTCCGGGTACAAGTGCGATTTCATCGATACCGTAAGCTCTACGGGCTGTTTTGCCCCGACCAATAATTGTATCCACGTTTCTATACTATTTCAGACCTATTTAGCCTAGACTAGCAAATTTCGCACCATCTCGAACAGCTTTTCGGTATTATGGCAGACTAGGCATCAGGAAAATAATCGCCACAGTCGATCGCTTGTTCGGTGTTGGCGCTCCTGGGTTGTACACTACATTTGAGGCGATAATCGTTGGTAAAGTAGCGGCAGTGGGAGCAAGGGATGGAGTGCATCCGTCGGGCAACTTGCCAACTATCGCGCACGGCACTGGCTAAAGACCAGCAAACTAAAGCGATAATGGCAGCGGCGATTGAAAAACGTAAAATAATCCAGATTTCCATGGCGAGCAACTAAAATTACCTGATTTGAATAGGAATCAACTGAGGCAATCGGCAGAGGGTTAGATACTGAACAGTTTACTTACCGAAATTTTGGGTTAAAGCCCCGTCCTTTTAGGACGGCTTTTTAAACTATATCTTGTTAACTTAACTTTTATTGTGCTATACTGATTTTGTCTAAGTCCCCCCTGCGTAAAATGTTTGTCTTAGAGTTTAAAGTTAAAGCTAAAACTCAACAGTATCAAGCCATAGACGATGCTATTCGTACTGCTCAATTCATCCGTAACAAATGTGTAAGGTTATGGATG
>NZ_JASJFF010000386.1:0-4938 GCF_030065435.1 Microcystis sp. M53603_WE2 | reverse complement strand
TTAATGCTGGCCTCGGTGATTAGCGATGCCCTAGGATTGCGCTTGCTGGGGTTAGTCCTAGAAAAATTGATTTTGGGGGCAGCCGTAGCGATCGCTGTGATTTTTCAGTCGGAATTTCGCCGTTTTTTAGAATTATTGGGCAAAGGTCAAGTATGGGAATTATTTAAAAAAAGTTCCCCCACTCCCAAGACCGATAATGTCATTGATGAGTTAGTGGACGCGGTGAAGGATCTATCTCAAAATCGCACCGGTGCGCTGATGGTATTAGAAACCAGTGGCAATCTCGACACCAAGGTGTTTGTCAATCCGGGAGTGATGCTAAATGGCGAAGTATCTAAGGAATTAATTCAAACTATTTTTCAAACTAAAACTTTACTGCACGATGGGGCTGTATTTATTCGGGGCGATCGAGTGGTGGCCGCTGGTGTTATTCTACCCCTATCGGAGCGCAGTACCTCTAGGCAATTAGGCACCCGTCATCGGGCAGCCATGGGCATTACCGAAAGGCTAGATAATTGTATCTGTATTGTGGTTTCTGAGGAAACTGGCTCGATTTCCCTCGCGTCGGGGGGTAATTTGGATCGGCCTTTAACCAGTAGTAAACTAAAAGAGCTGCTCGAAGCGAAGTTTTCTCCGTCGGGAGAGGGGGAAGTGGTCGCACCGAGTTGGGGACGTTTAGGGCGTACAATTGGCTTAAAAGGTCGTCTAATCTTAGAAAAATTCTCCCGTTCGCCCAGCGCAACCCCGAAAGATAGAAAATGACTGTTAAACCGAGCTTGTCACCAGAATTACCTACGGATTTAGATAAAAACCGTTTACCTCAGCACGTCGCAGTGATTATGGATGGGAACGGTCGTTGGGCGAAAAATCGTGGTTTACCCCGGATTATGGGCCATCAACGGGGAGTAGATGCACTCAAAGACTTGCTGCGCTGTTGTCGCGACTGGGGGATTCCCGCTTTAACTGCTTATGCTTTTTCGACGGAAAATTGGGGTCGTCCCCTGGAGGAAGTAGAGTTTTTAATGACTCTATTCGAGCGGGTTTTGCGGCGGGAATTAGAAGAAATGATGCAGCAAAATGTCAAAATTCGCTTTATTGGTAATTTATCAGCCTTGCCAGAGTCTTTAAGACGGGAAATTGCTAAATCTCAAGCAGAAACTAGCAAAAATTCCGGTATTCAATTTACGGTGGCTACTAATTATGGTGGCCGAGAGGAGATCGTGCAAGCTTGTCAGGCGATCGCTCGTCAGGTGCAACAGGGTTTAGTCTCCCCAGAAGCGATCGATGAATCTCTCTTTGAACAGTATCTTTATACTGCTGGGATTCCTAACCCAGACCTGTTAATTCGCAGTAGTGGGGAAATGCGAATTAGTAATTTTTTACTATGGCAAATGGCCTACGCGGAAATCTATGTTACTGACACCCTCTGGCCCGATTTCGATCGAGTGCAATTTCACCGCGCTTTAAAAGATTATCAGGGTCGTCATCGTCGTTTTGGCAAATTATAAGGGCTGCAGCCCAAATTGCTCAAAATAGCCACTGTGGGGCAGTTAAAGGACAATTTTTGATTTTTACAAGAGGTCTGATCACTTTTAATCTTAAACTCCCTGGGGCAACGGTTAAACTGCGACGAGAGGTCGTTTGTGATCTGCTCGATTTCCCCAATACGGTAATCCGTAAATCGGCTGGAGCTAGACTTTTTCCCCGGCTAAAATAAAATAGGGGAGAGAATAACTATCGACGATAAGCAGTTTTAAGATTATGGGATTCTTTGACTCAGAAGTGGTTCAACAGGAAGCTAGACAGCTATTTGAAGATTACCAGTCTCTCACACAACTAGGCAGCGAGTACGGTAAATTCGATCGAGAGGGTAAAATAATCTTTATCGATAGGATGGAGGAGTTAATGGAACGCTACAAGATATTTATGAAGCGTTTTGAGTTATCTGAGGATTTTTCCGCCCAAATGACCGTAGAACAGCTAAAAACCCAATTAGGTCAATTTGGTATGACTCCCCAAATGATGTTCGACCAAATGCAGCAAACCCTTGAACGGATGAAGGCAGAGATTCGCTAAAATTGCCGATATTTATCGGGTATTGGCTGCCTTTTACCCGATAATGTCCTCTCCAGATTACTGCTCGGAAAATTGGGGTTTCTGCGGTTTTTTGAGAACAATGATCTAATAATTTTAAGTAGGTTAGCTGATGAACTCCAGGCCAGATTCACAAGAGAATATTGAGCCACCTCAGTATAGTGAAAAAACTAACCGCATTCAGGCAATCAGTCAACTGATTAAGGCAATAACCCCGTTAATTTGGGCTATAGTTGTTCTAGTGGTTATCTTGCCTCTTTTAGGGAAAATTTGGCTAGGAACTGCCGGCAATGAACCGTTAAAAACTAGGGTTGCTACCGAAACTAACCTAGAGATTCCCATCACTATACCCGAAAAATCTAACAGTCAAATCGATCGGGAGATTAGCCAAGCTTTACAGACAGCGAGAGCAAATTCTCAAAGCTTCGCCCTAGGAGAAATTGAGGGATGGGTGGAGGAGTTGATGACACGAGTAGATCAGGGTTTTCTGCCTTGGTATTTTAACTATTTCAATCAAAAACAATTTGAGGGCAAGGCCTTTTTAAGCGGATTATACTCCTCGATCGCTCACTGGGTCAATACAGATAATCCACCCCCGGAACAGGTGGTGGCAGAAAATTTGACCAAAACTATTCAAACCGAGTTTACTAAACGGGTAATTCGTCCCCAAGAGGCTCAATTGCGTCTAGAGAGAATTACTAGGGATGCCGTTAATTTATATGTCAATAATTTAAGCAATGAATTAGAGAATATTCAGGCCAGTTATCAAATTCCCCAAGGTAAATGGGATCGTTATCTTAGCGATATAGCCATAACAATTCAAGATACCGAGGGCAATATTTCTAACACATCAATTAAACTTTTAGTCGGTGGTGCCACTGCTTTGGGAGTTAAATCTCTCATCCCAGTGGTGAAAGTGGGCAGCACAGTTTATTTGTCCCTAGCGGGAAAAACCGGGGCGAAAATTGCCACTAAAACCGGTGGAGCAGTAGCGAGTAGTTTTGGCGCAGAATTAATCGATCCAATCGTGGGAATTGGTTTGATAGTTTGGGATTTATGGGACTATCAGCACCGGGTAAACATTGAAAAAACGATTCTGCGGGATACCATTTTTAATTATTTACAGGAAGTCAAATATGATCTAGTCAATAATCATCAAGGTAGCGTCCTTTCCTCTATTTATCAAATTGAAGCCAGTGTCAATAAATCCTTAGTGAGAACCTAAGTAGGGTTGGCTGAAAAAGTTTGTTGGTGGGGTTAGGAGTCAGGAGTACAATTGCATGAATGGGGCTATTATGAGGAATAAAAATATATTTATGAATCTATTCTTTCTATTAAGAGTAAATTAGATACTGGAGTAAAGTTTAAAAAAAACTGAGAAAATACACAAAATCCAGATACGCTAAAAAAGTATATCTTCACTTTCAAAGCGTAAAGCGCGAAAGCGCAAGCGCGTCGGTGAAACCGAGGGTTCCTTCAAACCGACATTTTAGGTAAGTATCTAATCACAATTAATTACACATCTAAGCCACTACTCCGTCAGACTTCTGCTGTGATCAGTAAACAGTGAACTGAAAACTCAAATCCGCTCCCGTCTCCTGTATCCCGTCTCCCGTCTCCTGTCTCGGAGTCTCCTGTCTCGGAGTCTCGACTAGGAAATTAATTTTGCACGACTACTTAAATATAATATTCGAGACCTAATTTTTTTGATTGATTTATTAATAACTTTAATTTATATTCCCTTTCTTGTTGTTTTTTTTACCTATTAGTATAGTCGTTGCTATTTGGGAAGAAATGACTGAGGACAAAGATTAAAAGGAGTATCCCCCATTTCTTCTTATCAAATGGCCTTAGCTCATCATAAAGGTCAAAGGTATTAAAGGTGTAAAGGTTACTGCCAACCGCGCAAATTAAAATAACCCACACAAAAATCAGCCCCTTTTCTGTAAAATTGGCAATAAATGGGACTCAATATGATCAAAAATGCGCGGCATATTTTTAATCCGTAGGGTGCGCTCTTCGATAGCGTAACGCACCGACAATTGTGGTGGGTGATTTTGGTTATGGTGGTGGGTTACGCGTTGCTAACCCACCCTACTGATTTACTTAATCCAAACAGTTTTAACGTTGACAAATTCGCGAATACCTTCGACACTTAATTCCCGTCCAAAACCAGAACGTTTAATACCCCCAAAGGGCAAGCGAGGATCGGATTTAACCATACCGTTAATAAACACACAACCGGCCTCAATTTCGGTAATTAAACGCTCAATTTCTGCGGGGTTATTTGTCCAAGCACTAGAACCCAAACCAAAGGGACTATCATTAGCTAAAGCGATCGCTTCCTCGATATTTTTGACTCGAAATAGTAAAGCCACCGGTCCAAAAAATTCCTCTTTTTCCCCCGGAGAACCAGCAGGAATATCGGTTAAAATCGTCGGTAGATAGAAGTTACCTTTTCCCTCTAAACGTTGACCTCCCACAAGGACTTTACCACCCATAGCGACGGTTTTTTCCACTTGAGCGGCAATTTCCGAGACGATCGATAGCGTGGCCAAAGGACCAATATCAACAGTTTCATCGAGGGGATCACCAACTTTTAAAGCTTGGAATTTGGCCACTAATAACTGTTCAAATTGATCGGCGACAGTTTCCATAACAATAAACCGTTTGGCAGCGATACAAGTCTGACCATTATTTAACAATCTTGCCGTCACTGCCGTAGTCGCCGCTGCCTCGATATCGGCACTATCTAAAACGATAAACGGATCACTACCTCCCAACTCCAAAACCACTTTTTTGATCTGTTTTCCCGCGGCGGCTGCTAAACTCATCCCCGCCGGT
>NZ_JASJFF010000842.1:0-1155 GCF_030065435.1 Microcystis sp. M53603_WE2 | reverse complement strand
TAGGAACAAGGTGGTAAATTGTCAGCAAGCTGCCAAGGCTGATTTTGGCGAACCATTGCATTAAGAATAACTAAGATTTTCCGCACACAAGCAGTCAGAGCCAGTTTTTTTGATTTACCGCGTCCGACTAGGCGTTCGTAAAAGGTTTTAATCACCGGATTATGACGCATAGCCACCACCGCCCCCATGTAAAGAGTCGCCCGAATCTGAGCGCGACCTCCCTGAATCATCCGCTTACCTTTATGTTGACCACTATCAGGATTAATCGGTGCGACACCGACTAAGCGAGAGATTTGTTTGGCGGTTAATTGACCGAGTTCTGGTAAGTCGGAGACGAGAGTAGTAGAAATTACTTGACCAATCCCCGGCACGGTTTTGAGTAAATTAACTTTCTCGAGCCATTGTTGGTTAGCTTGGGTCAATTCCTCAATTTCTTGATTGAGTTTTTCGAGGCAGTTATCGAGATACTCAAGATGGGCTTCGATATCGACCAAAGCTTTACCGCGAGCGCGTTCCCGTCGTTTTTTTTCGGCAGTCCGCATCTCGACAAGTTGCCGGCGACGACTAATTAAGTCGCCCAATTGACGAGATTCTTCCGACTCAACCGCTAATATTTGCGGTTGCATTGCTTCGCCAAAATGAGCTAAGATTTGAGCGTCAATGGCATCGGTTTTGGCTAATTTACCAGTGGCTTTAGCAAAGTCTCTTCCTTGACGGGGATTGATTAAGGCTACAGGTAAATCCGCTGCTTGTAATTGAATCACCAGTTCAGTTTCTCAACCTCCTGTCGCTTCCAGAACGATGAGGTTGACAGTGTAGGATTTTAGGGTTTCGACCAGTTTAGATATGTCCTCCTTTGTGTTAGCAACTTTCATCGCTTTACCGAGGGGACGGAGGTACACATCTAGGGTCGCTTTACTAATGTCAATGCCTACCCATTGAGAGATATTTTCCATGATTGAACCTAACTAAAGCAAGCAGAATTGATGGTCATTTTGGAGAGCATCCCCTTGATTTTACTCATCCTTGCCCGATACGGTCTCTTAGCTTAACAATTGATTGTTTTCGCCACGACCCCGGCGACTGTTCGAGTTTTGTCAGGGAGATTATGGTGGTGACCCTTGCTACGAAGCGGTCTTTTCCGACCAAGGTTGG
>NZ_JASJFF010000797.1:0-2159 GCF_030065435.1 Microcystis sp. M53603_WE2 | reverse complement strand
GGGACCCATCAACAAAAAAGTCGCCGTACCTTGGGCATAACATTCGCCGCGATTGGGACAGCGACCCTCCTCGCAGATAGTATGAATGTTCCTTTGTTTGATAATGCGCTGAACCGTGGAAATTTCGCTAGATTTGCCGAGCGAACGCCGTAACCAAGGGGGTAAAGAGGTAATTTCCTTGCGCCACTGTGGGGAAATATTGGACATGAGAAGTTAAGTAGGGTGTTGGGGATTTCAGTTATCAGTAATCAGTTATCAGTGAGGGGTTGGGGTTGGGGAGAGGGTAGAAGGGAGAAGGGAGAAGAGAGAAGGGAGAATAAATAAAAGCTGACGGCTGATAGCTAAAAAGCTGATAACCGACTCCCCAAAACGAAAACTTCCTATCTCACCATTAAGATAACTGCTATAAGCTGAGAAAGCGGGTAAAGATCATTGTTAATCAAAAAGGAAACTTAGGCAATGGGACGATGGCAACGGAGAAAAATTTTCAATCTGGTCATTCAAGGATTGGCGGGTTGCCTCTTAGTTAGTATATTTGTTCTTAATTCCCTGCCATCCCTAGGCCAAAATTTTCTAGTTCCATTTGCATCTCCCACGGGGACAAGGATTTTTGTAGCCGGGGATATAGAATATGCTTCCGTGAATCTAGATGGATTTGCCTTATTTCAGATTGCCTCCCAAGATTTTACCGCTTCTGAGTCCCGGGAACTCTCCCCGGTAGAAAGACGGGCTAGCCGCATTGAAAGGGGCTTAAATAATATTATCAATCGGGGTTTCGATCCGACAACCCTGCAAGTAAGTACGGCGACTCTCAATAATTTAACCGTGATTGTGGCCAAGGATAACCAGAATTTACCGCAACAGGTAATTCTGACAGTGACAGAAGTTGATGCCCTGATCGATTCTTCTTCTGTTGGCGATTTAGCGGACAGATGGGTTAAAATCATCCAAACAGCTTTGATCCAAGCTTGGCAAGAACGTCAGCCCGCCCCTCGTCGGCAACAGGTAATGACTGCCACTATAATTATTTTGGGGCTAATTTTCTTAAGCTGGGTATCAATTTGGTGGCAGAAACGTTTAAGAAATCGCTTCAATCTCCTCAAAAAACAGGCTAAAAGTCAATCCGATCGAAATTTACCTATAAATTCCCCCCCCAGAAAAGATCGCTCCCAAGAACCGATTTTAGCCTCTCTAGAAGATTCCTCTAATTTCCGTCAACAGGCTGATATTCAGCGACAACTGACGCTAAATATTCTCTGGAAAAGACTGGCTCTTATTGGACTGATACTGCTTTGGTTTGGCGGAATAGCGGCGATTTTGTATGTATTTCCTGAAACTAGGCTAGAAGGACGCGGAATAATTCGTATTCCTTTACGGATTTTTATTATCTGGTTGCTGCTGACATCAGTGAGCAATATGATTAATCTCTACGTTAATTCTCGGCTACGGGAGTGGGTAGAGGAAGGAGCGGTTTTTTCCGAAAATTTGGAAAGGAGGATTCTGCGCGCTCCCACTTTATTAGAAGTTTGGCGACAAATTATCACATTTATCGCTATTTTTCTGGGAATTTTGGTTTTTTTGAGTTGGATGGGCCTTTCTTTCGCCTTTTTACTCACGGGAGCCGGTTTAGTGGGAGCATTGCTCACCTTTGCCTTTCAGGATCTTTTAAAAGATTGGATTAACGGTTTTCTAATTATCTTTGAAGACCAATACACTGTCGGTGATATGATCCAGTTTCAGGAGTTTATCGGTTTGGTGGAAAATATGAGTTTGCGAGCGACTCAATTGCGGGCTGCCGATGGACGTTTAATCACTATTGCCCATAACCAAATTATTAGCGCACACAACCTCAGTAAAGATTGGGCGCGGGTCAATTTTACCATTGAAGTCGCCTATCAGACCGAGCCAGATGTGGCGATCGCTTTAATGGCAGCCATCGCTGAAAATATGGCTGTAGATCCACAATGGCAAAAAGATATCATCGATCCCGTGCAGGTTGCTGGTGTTAGTCGGGTTTCTCACACGGGGATGGAAATTATGCTCAGAATTGTCGTCAAAAGATTACGACAATGGGACATAGAAAGAGAGTATCGTCGTCGTCTAAAAATTGCTTTTGAGGAGAAGGGAATTCACATCGGTATCCCCCAACAAAGTTTCCT
>NZ_JASJFF010000852.1:0-1994 GCF_030065435.1 Microcystis sp. M53603_WE2 | reverse complement strand
TGAATCTCCCACTCCAGCGCCGATAAGTCAATCACCAATTGTTGAACCGGTTTCTCCCGGTCCAGTGGAGACAAGTCCAACAGCAACTCCTGCAGCTATTCCTGTTAGGGAAACTCGACAGGTTTATTGGTTAAAAGTGACCGATACGGGTAATCAATTAGTCACCCAAGAAATTACCGTTCAAAAAGCGGATAGCGACGACCGAGAGTTAACAGCAGTATTGAAGATTCTATTAGCTGGTCCAAGTAATCCTCAGGACATGACTACTATTCCCCCCGGTACTAAATTACTGGATTTAAAAGTAGATAAAACGGGAATTAAGATTAATCTCTCGCGGGAGTTTGGCAATGATGATGGTTCTGATATGTTAATCGGTCGTTTGGCACAAATCATCTATACTACTACTACCGAGGATCCCAATGCCAAAGTCTGGATTCAAGTGGAAGGAAAACCCCTAGAATTATTAGGAGAAGGCCACGGTATTGAAGTTGCCCAACCGATGACTCGTAAGTTTTTTGAGGAGAATTATCAATTGTAAGTTTTCCGCGCATTTCAATTGTTTGTTGCGATAGCAAATTGAGGTTAACTAGGGGGATTACTGGGGGGATAGGGAAAAAGAATTGGATAGGGAAGTTTAATTCCTTCTTGCTGATAGCGTCGGTGTAGGAGTTTAATAAATTCGTGTTTAATGGTGAGATGTTGAAAAAATTCTTCTTCTATCACCTTGAGATAAACCGTCAGCACAATGCTATAGTAATCGAATTTATGATAACGAATAAAGGGTTGATAGTCACCGAGGTTAGGTTGCAATAACTGGGCGATTTCTTGCATGACTTCTAGGGTAACTTTTTCGACTTTTTCTAAGTCACTATCGTAACTAATGCCCACTTCCACGGGAACCAGGAGGGAGTGATCTGGTAAACTATAGTTACGGAAACTAGAAGAAATGATCTGAGCATTGGGAATAACCAAAAGATTATTGGTAATTTCTTCGATGACTGTGCATCTTAAATCCACATCTCGCACATAACCAGCTTCTCCCGTTCTCAGTTCAATATAATCTCCCGGTCTAACTTTTTTGGAAGTGATAATATTAATCCCTGACATTAAATTAGCTAGGGTATTTTGGAGAGCTAAACCGAGGGAAACACCCCCAATACCCAAGGCAGTAAGCATGGGAGTTATCGAAATGCCAATCGAGCTTAAAATCAGCAAAAAACCGCAGCTAAAAATCAGAACTTTGGCGAGAAATTCAAATAGGGAAGTTAGGGAAGAAATGCCATCATCTCCCGTGGTATAAACTCGTAATATTTCCACGGATAATTGAGCAACAACCCAAGTAGCCGAAGCTAAAAAAGCCACTAGCAGCAATTTTTGGCTCAGGAGAATGAGGGAGGGAAAGAGGGGAAGATTGGGAAGGGAGAGGGCAATATTTAAACCCAAAAGTCCGAACCAAAGTATGCTTAATCCACGAAGGGAACGTAAAACCCCTTCCGAGAAACGCAGGTTTTTTTCTCTGGCAATCGATAAAAGTTGACTGACAACGCGCTGTTCTACGAGCCATCCCAACAGCAGGAAACTGAGGATGATGGTGATAGGTAAGATAATATAGGGCCAATCTTCCAGTCTGGTTAATAGGTTCATTGCTAGAGGGTTAGAAAAAGATGCAGTTTTGTCTTATATTATTCTCCATTTGCCTATCTCTAGCAGGAGCGGTGGAATTTTGGGGCAAAAAGTTGCAAAATGTAAAGAGAAACTCACCTTTCCTTCGGCGGCCTTCGTGAATAGTCAGTTATTTAAACCAAAATTCGGGCTTTATCGATTCTTAATGGTTATAATCGTGGTTTTGTTCTTGATTAGCACCTATTTAATCACCTTTCATCTGGCTAAGATGTCGGATCCCTACATTAAAGAGGTGTTATCCCTACAAGGTAATGTCAGTCGCGGTTACGAAATCTTTCAAATTAACTGTGCTGCTTGTCACGGTCAGTTTG
>NZ_JASJFF010000451.1:0-1283 GCF_030065435.1 Microcystis sp. M53603_WE2 | reverse complement strand
CGAACGTAGCGATTTCCCCAGCAACAGCTTCGGAAATTTCTGATCCCTCTAGATCATAGGTATAGCTATCGGAAATTTCCAATCTCCTTGGATAATTTGTCGGGGGAACGGCGAACGTAGCGATTTCCCTAGCAACAGCTTCGGAAATTTCTGATCCTCCTGGATCATAGATATAGCTATCGGAAATTTCCAATCCCTCTAGATAATGGGTATAGCTAAATGTGGTATATTTTGAGTCGTCAGAAAATGCCGGGGGACGTAATTGAGGAATTTCTCCACCGAATACCACAGTTCCAGACCAATCTTCAAGTGGCATATATTGTTTAGCCATCGAAATCTCCTTAGTAATTGATAACGGAAAAAAGTGAGAGATTTGAGAGATGGGAGCATCTCATTTATACAAGTGAGTAATTATACTTATCCCTAAAACTGGTTTCTAGCAAGGCTTTCAAAATAGCTTGACATAAAAACCTGATTTAGGGGTTACAAAGGTGAGATGAGAGTTGAGAGATGAGAGATGAGAGATTTAACCTGGATTACACTGATGGACTTAACAAATCAACTCTGCTGTAACTCAATACTACTCAGTCCTCTATGCTAAGATGATCCGAAAAACGCAAGTTTTTAAATTGATGGGCAAAAAAATTTTAACTTTACTCAATAACCAAATAGTTATATATAGATGTTTATTTTTGACAATAAAACCAATATTTTAATTAATTCTCAGGAATTAACCTTTAAAAGTGAATATGTTTGTGACTTTTCTCGCTATTTTCAGAATCGAGAATTTCTCAACGTAGATGCTTTACAACTCAGTGGTGATCATTTTGAAGGGTATCTTTCAAGGATCATCATCGATGAAGTGATGTTAGAATTATCGCAACGTAATTGTTTAACGAATGTTGCGGGAGTAATCCATTCTAAAATGTGGGTTTTTGCGATTCCTGTTCAGGTGAATTCTGTCTTCTTCCAAAATTTGTATCCATTAGAAAATAACTATCTGGGGATTATCCCCCCTAAATCAGAAATTTCCGTTTTTCAACATCCTTTTTCCAATCGTTTTCAGCTTTACGTTCATGATAATTATCTGCAACAATTGTGCCAAACTTTAGAGCTACCAGAAGCAAAAAAGTTTTTAAATTCTTCCGCTTCTTCTATTGTGATTTGCCCATCGGAAAAAATTCGTCATCTCCAACAATCTTGTCATCAACTTTATCGAATGCTATTTAATTTAGATCGTCAACAAATATCTGGGCAAAGAAAAGCATTAAGATTAAATTTTG
>NZ_JASJFF010000867.1:0-2341 GCF_030065435.1 Microcystis sp. M53603_WE2 | reverse complement strand
TTCAACGTCGCTTCTCGGCCGACTTTTCTTCACAAACTTACGATCGCTCTGGTGTTACTCTCAGTTAGGGTCTGAGATTTCGCCAAAGTATCAGCTTTCAATCTTAGAATTAAGTGAACAATCAGCCCACACAAACCGAGATCGGAAGGTGTGGGCTTTCGGTTTTTAGAGATAGGGGTCAGTCCTGGGCCGATTACGGGGTTTCATCGGGATTTATGCCTAATTGCCGTAATTGCGCCGCTAAACGTTCCGCACGTTGACGTTCGCTTTCAGCCTGTTGATAGGCTGCCTGGGCGCGTTGACGTTCGATTTCAGCATTCTGACGTTCGATTTCGGCTAATTCCGCGGGTAGGAGAATTAAATTGCCGTCTAGGTCATAAAAACGTAGCCAAGGGGCTTCTTCTCGCTGGATGCTGCCCATCCAGACTCCTAACCATAATCCCAAACGTTGACACCATAACCAACCGCGGTGGTCGGGAATAATTTCTTGATAGCATTGATTTGGGTCTAAAGTCCAACCTTGCAGGGAAGTGGCATCAAAGGGATTATAAACGAAGTATTGGGAACAGCGAAAAGTCCGCTCATACAGGTCTTTTTTGGTAGTTAAATCGATTTTTGCGGTGCTTTCTGACATTAATTCCACGATCACATCGGGATAACGTCCGTTTTCGTTCCAAACCACCCATCCTTGTCGTTTATAACTACCATCGATATCGAGGACAACGAAAAAATCGGGGCCACGAAAATCTTTATTAAAAACCCGCTCACGGCTAAAGTAAATAAACATATTACCGCCAACAAAAAAGTCTTCTCGATCCTGATAGGCTTGTTCGATAGAATCGATTAAGACATTCATGGCCTTGCGGTGACGGTGCGTTTCCAAAGGTTCTCCATCATCAAAAATCAAGTCTTCCGGGGGAATGGGTGGTTCTTGCCAATCGATAACTGGAGGAGTGAGGGGTTGAGTCATTGGGGTTACGTCCGGGATAGAGATGGTTTTATTTTATTTGCAAGACGAGGCGATATTTAGGTTGTCCGGTTCGCAATTTTTCCATGGCTTCATTCACCTGGGAGATAGGATAGGTTTCTGTCACCGGTTCAATGCCATGGCGAGAGGCAAATTCGATCATTTTATTGATGGTACTGGGACTACCCAAAGGACTGCCAGAAATCGATTTTTGACCCATAATCAAGGGAAAAGCATAGGTATTCATGGGTTCAAGAACAGCCCCAACAATATGCAGACGACCTTTGGGACGTAAACAGGCGATATAAAGACCCCAATCGAGATTAACGTTAACGGTAGAGATGATGAAATCAAAGTAATTTTGTACCGATTGCAAAGCTTCGGGGTCTCTGGAATTGATAAAATGAGTCGCGCCTAATTCTTTTGCTTCTGTTTCTTTGTCGGGACTACTGGAAAAAGCGGTTACTTCGCAGCCCCAAGCTTTGAGGAATTTTAAGGCTATATGGCCCAATCCACCAATACCAATGACACCAACTCGCGCCGTGGGTTTAATATCAAATTGGACAATGGGATTAAAGACGGTTATACCACCACAAAAAAGCGGGCCAGCTTTGGCAGCATCTAACTGGTCTGGCAAGGGAACTAACCAACTATGATGGGCCCGGACTTTTTCGGCAAAACCGCCATGGCGACCGACGATAGTTCCTTCGGCAGTGGCACAAAGGTTTTGATCCCCTGACATACAAGTTTCACAGGTCGAACAGGAACGGGAAAACCAACCAAGACCGACTCTTTGCCCTATGTTTAATTCTTTGACTTTAGCACCAAGAGCGGCGATTGTACCAACCACTTCATGACCAGGGACAAAGGGATAGGTGGTCAGTCCCCAATCGTTATCGAGCATACTTAGGTCACTGTGGCAGATGCCGCAATATTCCACCTCGATTTCCACATCTTCATCCGCTAATATACCCGGATCGTAGTCAAAAGGTGCTAGTTTTCCGCCTCTTTCTTGGGCTGCATAGGCTCTAATCATGATTAAGTCCTCTAGGATGGGTTTATTGGTTATTTTATCTCAAATGTCGGGGTGAAGACCCGAAGCGCTTAGCGCAACGGGATGAAACCGTTCGGCGGTTCGGCTGAGCGTTCGACAAAAGCTCACGCCGAAGTCTCACCGTCGAAGCCTGAGATCACGGCCGAAGCCCCGACCAATATAAAACAGCACTTCCACAGATTTCGACAGATTTCGACACATTTCGAGGGGCTTCGATGTCAAGGCTCAATGTCAAGGCTCAATGTCAAGGCTCAATGTCAAAGCTCAATGTCAAGGCTCAATGTCAAAGCTCAGTGACACGAAGCACGACACTTCGACAC
>NZ_JASJFF010001262.1:0-10424 GCF_030065435.1 Microcystis sp. M53603_WE2 | reverse complement strand
TGATATAGCAAAACACTTACATTATGGCTCTTATGGATGTATTCACTCATTTTTCTATTGTACGCCGCGAGCGGCGGGGAATTAGACCCGAAGAGATTAAAAATGATGTACTATGCTTCTAAATCAAAGTAACCAAGGATAGTTAACCATGACATTAACGATTGTCAATGATACCCTAAAAACCATTCTCGCTCGACTGAAACGAGAATTAAAAAATCATTACGGTGATCGCCTTAAACAGTTGATCATGTTTGGTTCTCAGGCCAGGGGTGACGCACATCCAGACTCTGATATTGATGTCTTAGTGGTTCTTAAAGGAGAAGTAAATGCCAGTGAAGAAATTGAAAAAACTGGATTCATTATAGCCAGTTTATCTTTAGAAAAAGATTCGGTAATCAGTTGTATATTTATGGATGAATACCGATTCATTCATCGTTCTGGTCCTTTGCTTAGGAATATTCGTAAAGAGGGAATAATTCTATGACAGAAGATCAGATTGAATTACTTTTAAAAGCTCGTCAGCTTCCAAGAAAAATGAAAAGCGATCGCAGACAAATCTTCCCCTTCTTCACAATTTATTAATCTATTAACAGGTAGGTCAAATCATGGGAAACTTCCAAGCTATAAAAATCGAAACAGACGATCGAGTTGAGTTTAAAGACAATGTTATTAATGTCATTACAATTAATACCACACAAACGCCTACCATAACAAATTACTATCAATCTATACTCAAAGCGGCTTTAACAACTTTTAAGCTTAAAACCGAACTAACTCCCATTACGATGGACAATAAGATAATAGATGAATTTAATAATTCAATGAAATCCCTATGGGGAGAAACCTGCCAATTCAATCAATGCCTCATTGGCTATATCTTACAAGACACCCATCTTTCTAAAGATGTTGACACACTTTTAGCTCGAATAGCCGATGAAGAAAATAAATACTACTGGAAATGGCTCGACGGTAACAATGAGGTAAAAGATACTCCTGGCAATCAAATAATACTGAACCGATTACGCATTGTAAATGCAAATTTGCTCAATAAAATTTTTGTAAGATTTGATAATAGTACAGGTAATAAGATAGGAGGAAAACACTGGATAACAAATGAAAAACCCCTTCAGGATCAAACCTTAATCGTGCCAGCCATTGCTATCAGCCCAGAGGGATCTTATACAAATGGCACTGACTTATATTACGGTGTTTATGTAAATCCTAACGCTAGATTGCTTTTTCTGGATAATAGTGAAGATACCCAAAGATATAAATACGGAAAAAAAGATGGTTCTAATGATTATGAGATAAAGCGAACTTACAAGTATGATGAAAAAATAAAAAATAAAGATGAAGAGCGTGATAACGAAGACGCTGAATATTTTTTAGGAAAAGGAAATGAGCAATATCGTTATTTGTGGGAATTAAGAGGTCAAATCAATAAGTTGGGTGATAAGGAGAAGGGGAAGAATACTGTAACTAAAACTATACAAAATGTCTTTCAGTTGAAAACAGAGAGTAACTTGTTGAAGAACAGAATTCATTTCAAAAAGGATGATGGAAAAGATGATACTGAAAGAAATGATAAAGAAACAGAAAAAGCTAAAGACTTAGCACATCAGGCGGCTTGCGAGCTTCCTAAGGGAAACTATCACTGTTTTTACCACGATAACGGGGGAACTTTAATGGGGCATATCTCCGCCGTAAATATAGGCGAGGGAGGGCGTGGAAGTAGTGGCTATCCTATGCGTGCCGATAGGGTGAATGAGGTAAACTATAAATGGTTAATTAATTTGCTTGATGGAGATGCAAATTTTCCCTTAGCAAAATTATGGAGTTATGTGTTTGAATTAAATCCAGATTGTCTAGTAACGTCTCCTCCAGCAATTAAACAAAACCGCACAACTAACAAACCTGATGCTTTCTACCCTACTAATTGGCCTTACGACAAAGTCAAAAAAGATGGATTTAAAAATCCTGTCATTGGTAGTATAAATAGTTTGATTCAATATTATAAAACATTTAATCAGTCAGCAACTAAGAGAAATAATCCTAGCCAAGACCCATTTCCGCCTCGCGTTACGAATCCGAGCATTCCTGGTTATGATTATAAATTTGATATCAAAAAAATTGAAATATCTGTAAAGTTAGACAATACTGGCTACCGGGTATGGAAAAAGTTCAACGCTGGTGGACAAGACCTCACTTTAGGTTTTAACGAAAATGAACGAGTAGATGCGGGGAAAACGATGGCAGAAGCCTTGAGTGATTTTCATGTATATCCTGGGATGAAAGCCAGTAATATCACGCCTAAAATAACTGATTCTAAATTATCGGCTACCTCCTTTGCTAAATATGTACTAGGACAGCTTAATGATGATGATGTTAAGAAGCAATGGCGCAAAGATAATAAACTAGATGCAAATGCTACTGTTGATGCTTCTAGTTTAAAAACCGATCAAGAATGGTGTCACCTGTTTGGTCATGGGGATGGCGGTCCAGAAGAATTGGGTAATTTTGTTTCTGGTAGCAAACACTGCAACACTGAACAACTGGCGATTGAAACTGGTCAACGTCGCGTCAGTCAAAATGAAACCGATTTTACAGCAGTTGAACGAGGTAAATTAAAAGCCCGAATTACGGCTTATTTGATACCGAATGCGGGTACATGGGTAACAGGAGGAAGTTATACGCAAAAAAGTTTAAATGAAAAATTAGGTATTGACAAGGAAAATCCTCAGCTGGACTTAGTAACACAAAGAGATAAATTTTTTGAAGGCGTGCCGTTAGCAAAGCCAGTTAAATATAGATTAAAAACAGATGGTTCTGGTAACATAGATGATCAGGCTCTTAGAACAGCTTTTAAAGCCTTGTCAGATGAAATTAGTAGTCCTGCTACTGATGCAAAAAAAAAGAAACAGCTTTTCCAATTCCGGCACAATTTAGAAAGACATTTTTTCATGTATCTACCAATAGCCCGTTGGATGCGCTACAAGCTTTATTATGATGGGAAAAAAGTGTTTGACCACATCTACGATGCTCAAAGTGAAAGCATAAACTTACATGAATGCCAGATCCTTGATTACATGGTAGAAAGAGCGTTATATATAGCAATGGGTAAAGAGTCTGAGTACAAGCAAAAAATTAAAAGCCGTGTAGAAAAACTGCTACCTAGCGAGGAAGAAGCGGGGATTATCGGCAGAGTTTTAGATTTAGATCAAAAACTACATGAAATCCGCAATAACCTGAATTCAATAGAGGGGTTTGCAGAACAAATAGCAGGGGAAATGTCCACAATAAAGGACCGTCTAAAAGTGCTTAATCCTGATTTTCCAAACATAAAACTAGATCAACCAACAACAAATTGCAGCCACCTAGAAACAGCGCTTAAAACGGCCAATACTGACATTGAATCCCAAAGAATTATTTACACTGAAATTGAAAAAGATTTTAACAAGATGACCGTAGAACAGCAAAATCAAAGCCAACTTAAATTGATTATTACAGACACAGGTTTGGGGATGAAAATTCAGAATTTGAAGACAAAGGTTGAGGACATACAGAAAAGTCAAGCAACTATACAAACTGACATTGAGAATATGAAAAAAGAACTTGCGAAGGAAAAACCTGATAAAACAGTAATGGAAGTTGACAGTATTGAAGAAAAAGCCAGAGGAGTTAAGAGAAAGCTTGAAGAAATAAAAGAAGATCAATCAACTTTATCTGAGCATGACAGGAGAAAACTAAGAAAACAACAAAGTATGCTTTTAAATGCTAAGAAACTGTAAATCAATCTATCCCATTAAAAAACCAACCTACTTACATGAGCAATCCCCACCTTCAATCCATCAAAAACCAACTCAACTTAGGTCATTTGACACTGGATCAGAATGCCATCGGTTCAGCTTTAGCTAATCAACTTCAACAAGCCTTTTCTGGAGAAATATTACAACTTGAAGGAGTAAAACAACCCATCACTGAAACGGATGATTCCTTGCATTTTCAAGCAAGAATACCTTCATTACTGGGAGTAAGACTGCAAGCTGTTGAGGGCATCTTTTTTGTATATAATGGTCAGTTAGAATACCTTCTAAAAGCCACTCTCCCGAAGGTTTGGGATTTTTCTTGGTCTTATCCAGACCTTCCCGATTATACTAATTTTGGCAACGATCCAGATGCGGGTAATCAATCCTCACTTTTTTACGACTTACGATTTCCCGCTGATAAGCCGATGGTACTGGTTTTTTCTTCCCACAATTTTCAGACAGATCAAACCCCAAAATCCTATCTCACATTACTAGATACTACCTTAAATATTAGTAAAATTCATCAGGGGCTAAATTTTGTTTCAGAGATAGCACTTTCAGAGATGCCACTTTTACATACACTAATAGAATATGCGGGTTATAAAGATTCATCTTTACCTTTTTATGGATATATAAATCAACAACCTGAATACGAAGAAATACGCTTAGAGATAGAACTAAATTTTACTAAAACCTATGAAAATATTTTCAGTTTTGGGATTTATTCACTTGTCTTGCATACCAGCATCTCTCTTTATGCTAACTATATAGGATCGGGGATTAGCTTTTTAGGGAGAGTTACCATAGGAACCTCAAAAACACCTAAAAACGTAGAGATAGTCTGGCCCGTAGGGAGTACACAACTCATCATCGAAAATGCAGAACCTATTCCTTTTCCCGGTTTCGATACTTTTACTAACTTATTAAGTGGTCATTTACCTAACAATAGCGATACCTTTCCTCTGGCAATAAACTCATTAAGTACCCTAGAAATTCGTGAATTATCCTTACACTTATCCCTAAGTCCACTGAAGGTATCTTATATTGTCTTAAGTATCGGTACCACAGCAAACTGGAATCAACCCTTATTAGGAAAAGCATTAACAATTGAAGGTTTATTATTACGATGGGAAGTTAGCCCCGGAGATCCGACTCCTATTCGTTTTTATCTTCTATCCGCTTTCAATGTGGGAGGGGGTTTAGTAAACGCTTCAGCTGTCTTTCCCGACTTTGCTTTTTATGGTGAACTTGGCTTATATCAAACCATCGCCCTAGAGCAAATCATTGAGGAAATAATCCCCAATGCTCACCTGCCACACATCTCTATATTAGACCTTGCGATAAGTGCTGATATCAAACAAGGGTTATACGCCTTTGAAATAGAGATGGCTAGTGATTGGGAATTGAACTTGGGAGGAACTTCTATCTTACCCCTTAAATATTTACATCTAGAGATAGAAAAGAACCTTGGTGGTAGCTTTGCTACAATTAACAGTGTTCTGACTATTGCCGGGGTAGATCTGATTCTGCTGGCGACTAATGCCAACGAAAGTGGGGGTTGGACTTTTGCCGGAAGTACCAGACCTGGACAGCAAATTCCCATCGGACTGTTAATAAAAGATTTAGTAACAACCTTTGGAATAACAGATGAAGGTTTTCCCAAAGCTATTGAGGGATTAGTGGTTGAAAATATAGCAACTTATTTCAATACTGAAACAAAAAATTTCTACTTTACCTGTGAATCTATATTGGAGATCGAAGAAGAAATAATTGATGTAATTCTTCAAATTAATATTACCCAACAATTAGACGGCTCTTATAAAAAACACTTTGATGGACATATCACTATTGGGAGCTTAAAATTTGCCCTCATTTTCGATACTGACCAAACCTCTACCAAATTCCTTGCTGCTTACCATGATGACCAGACGGTAAAAGTTAAAGACCTGATTGGTTATATTGATTCTCAGCTAAAAAATGATATACCAGAAGGACTAGAAATCAACCTGAAAGATGCTTTATTTGCCTATTCTAAACAACAAACCTTAACTAATTTTCTCTTTGGTTTAAATATTGATGGTGGCATTAACCTCTCTAACCTACCCCTAGTCGGACAAGAATTTCCTCCCAATCAAACCCTGAAAATTTCCCTACAAATCTTAGCAACTAAAGCTGATTTTACAGCCCCAGAATTACAAGCCTTAAACACTTTATATACCGACGGAGGCATTAAACTACCCACCACCGATATTAACCAACGTCTCGACCTTATCCCCTCGCTTCAATTCGGAAGCGAAATCCAACAATTAGAACTCCCCATCACCATCAATAAACAGACGGGTCAAATAGAAGGAACAACCCCCCCACGGGATAATAACCTTTCTCCCCCAGTCGTCACCCCTTCCTCTACTCCCACCCCAATTAGTGATAGTACCAAATGGTTTACACTGCAAAAAAGCTTGGGTCCCGTCCACTTTCAAAGAATTGGTCTGAAATACCAAGACTCAAAAATCTGGGTTTTATTAGATGCCAGTCTTAACCTAGCCGGACTTTCCCTCTCCCTCGATGGACTTGCCGTTAACTCCCCCCTCAATCAATTTGACCCCAAATTTGACCTTAAAGGCATCGGCATCGACTACAAAGGCAGCGACACCCTAGAAATCGGTGGCGCATTCCTCAGAACTACCCGAAACGGCATAGACGAATACAACGGGGCCGCCGTTATCAAATTTAACGTCAAAGCCAAAACCCTCAACCTTTCCGCCATAGGGTCCTATGCTTATTTTCAAGGACATCCCTCCCTCTTTATCTACGCCATTCTTGACTACCCCATCGGTGGACCCTCTTTCTTCTTCGTCACCGGATTAGCCGCCGGCTTTGGCTATAACCGCGCCCTCAAAGTCCCCACCATTGACCAAGTTGCCACCTTCCCCCTCGTCGCCGAAGCGGTTAACCCTCCTCCGGCTGAGGGTTCTAACTCAGACCAAGCCGCCCGACTCACAGGAGAACTAACCAAACTCCGAGACTATATCCCCCCCGAAACTGGGCAAATATTCCTCGCCATCGGCATTAAATTCACCTCTTTTAAACTGATTGACTCTTTTCTCCTGCTTACCGTCGCTTTTGGTAATCGTTTTGAACTTAATATACTTGGTTTAGCCACCCTCATCGCCCCCCCAAATGTAGGCGCAGGAGTCCCCCCGGTTGCCCAAGTACAACTAGCCATCAAAGCCAGTTTTCTGCCCGCCGAAGGATTTATCGGCGTTATTGCCCAACTTACTCCTAACTCTTATATCCTTTCTCAAGCTTGTCATCTCACCGGAGGATTTGCCTTTTATGGCTGGTTTGCCCCTAACGTCCATGAGGGAGATTTTGTCCTCACTTTAGGGGGTTATCATCCCCTCTTTAAAGTCCCAGACCATTACCCGAAAGTACCTCGCCTTGGGCTTAATTGGCAAGTTAGCAGTGAACTTTATATCAAAGCAGATGCTTATTTTGCCCTGACTCCTTCCGCTATCATGGCCGGGGGACACCTCCAAGCTACTTGGAATAGTGGTCCTCTGAGTGCTTGGTTCAACGCCGGGGCAGATTTTCTCATGTCTTGGAAACCCTATCACTACGATATTTCTATCTATATTGATATGGGGGTTTCCTATACTTTCCAATTTTTCGGGACTCAGCATATTACCGTTCAATTAGGGGCAGATTTACACATCTGGGGACCCGAATTTACAGGTATTGCCCATATTCATCTTTGGATTATCTCTTTTGATGTGAGCTTTGGTAGCAGTGCCTCGCAAGCACCCACAGCCATTGACTGGAATGAGTTTAAAACCTCTTTTCTCCCTGCTGCTGATGCTATTTGTACCATTGCCGTTAAAGAGGGTTTAGTCAGAAAAGTTAATCAAGACGATAAAACAGATTTAGGGAACATTAATCCTAAAGATTTCTGCTTAGTCGCTAATTCAGTCATTCCTATTAAAACTTGTAATGTTAATCTTAATACTCAGGAAATTAATACCCAGTTTGGCATCGGTTCCATGGCAGTAACAGCCTCTGAGCTAATCTCAGAATTAACGATTACTATTAATAAAAATGGTACAACGCTAAACTCAACAGAATTTGACGAAGATTTTGCTTGTACTCCCCTATTTAAAAAAGTTCCCGTCGCACTTTGGGGCGAATCTTTAACCCCTAGTTTGAATGGTAATCAATTTATTGAAAATACCCTATCTGGATTAGAAATTAAACCTAAAAAACAACCAGAACTGGGGGCAACTCAAGCCATTAATCGCAGTAAATTACAATTTAGCACTACTTCAATTAATAATGCTTATCATTGGCGAACGATTAGCACTTTTCAGGAGGAAACCACTAAAAACATTAGTAACACTATTGTAGATAATGCAGTCAACAACACCAGAGATAATTTACTAAAAGCACTAAATTTGAAAAGTGAAGAAATTGATCTCAGTGCAACAATTGCCGATCATTTATTAGGTTCACCTAAAATTGGAGTTTTAGTTAATTAATTATTATTAAAGGAGTCAAAAATGCCAGAAACTACCACAACTGAACCCACTAAAATTGAATTTATTCAGTATCATCAACCAGCTTTAAAAGATGGTGACTATGAAATTACTGTTACACAAACCATAGAAAGTGGAGCAAAAATACCTAGAACTACTTTTACAACAGATATTACAACAAACCAGAAAACTAAACCTATTCGTTTTACTGTATCAGGAGAACGCTTTGAATTAAAACCTACAGACATCCACGCTGTATTTCCCCCTGATGGTAGCTTAGGGGAACATTCCAATGTTTTACCCCATATTATCCTAAACCGTAGTACCTTACCTTGGGAACGTCAATCTGTTAGTAATAATAATGATACTGCTTGGTTAGCTTTATTATTATTTGAAGAAACAGAAAACCCCGAATCCAAAATTATTACCCTAGAAACCTTAAAAGATATTAATATTTATACTGCTAAATTTCCTAATTTTAGCCTAGAAAGTGGACAACATGAAGACGATAAAGTAATAATTATTGATGTCCAGAAACAGTTATTAGAAAAAATTTTACCCACTAAAGAAGACTTAACTTATCTTGCTCATGTTCGTCAAGGAACAGATGAGCAAGGAAAATTAATCGGCGATGAATTAGCCGTTATTATTTGTAATAGACTTCCTCAAAAAAGTGGCAGAAGTATCGTCCATCTGGTTTCTTTAGAAGGACGTTATAATAATAACGGTTTTGATTTTCAGGGAGCAGGAGATAATGATAATATTCGTTTAGTTAGCCTAAAAAGTTGGAGTTTTTCTTGTATTGATGAAAAGCAAAGTTTTCAAGGACTTTTGACCCATCTTAACCGAGAACCTAGTACCCTAAGATTGCCACAAGTTAATAATACTGAAGCCGAAAAATATCTATCTATGGGTTATGTTCCCCTACCCCATTTTTTACGACAAGGAGGGAAAACCTTCTCTTGGTATCATAGTCCTTTAATCACAGGAAACAACCCTAACAATAACATCACTTTACCCATTCGTACAGCAGATGAATTAATCATATATAATCCTGATAATGGTATGTTTGATGTTTCATACTCTGCTGCTTGGGAATTAGGAAGATTACTCGCTTTACAGAGTAAAAATTTATCCGTTAGTCTCTATAATTGGAAACGCACTCATAGACAAAGCTTACAAAATGTAGAAACTCATTTACCTGTTTATAATCAACCTAATACAGAACTTCCTGAAAGTATTTATAATTGGTTTGAAGATTTAAATCTTCTTAAAGGTGTACCCTTTAATTATCTCGTTCCCGATGAACTTATGTTACCTGTAGAATCAATTCGTTTCTTCTATCTTGATTCCCTTTGGATAGAATGCTTATTAGATGGAGCCTTTAGTATTGGTCGAGTAACTACATCAGATCATAAACATGATCAAGAAAATAAAACAAATCTTGCTGTTAACAATTACCCCACAGTAACTGGTTTTTTACTCCGTTCAGATGTAGTGTCAGGTTGGCCAGGTTTACTCGTTGATGGTTATAATGAAGATGATACAAAAAAGATTGAACTACTACGGATGGAACGTCTTTCCGCTAATGTTTTAATTAAGGGAGAAATCAAGAGATTAGATATTCACCAAAAACCAGAAACCTTACATTTCGGACTAGACTGGGATGATGAGAATAAAACCTTTTACAAAAAATTAAAAAACTTAGATGGTCAGGAAATTAACAAAAAGGTTGATAATATTCCTTGGAAAGATTCAGAAAAAAGAGTTATAGATATCAATTCACTTACTAACAGGATTAAAGAACAAGTGGACAATAGTAGCTCATTTACCTCTGCACAATTGGCTTTAGAGATGATTGAAGGAGTAGAAAAAGTGAGATTTATTGGTTCTTAAAAACCTATTAACTAGGTAGGCATTAAAAATTATCAGATGCCCCCCTTATTAAGGTAGGGCTGTTTCATTCTCCCATCAGAATATCAAAAGTAAAAGCGATCACTGTCAGGTAAAATGAGAAGTGAACGCGAACTTTTGAAAGATATGTTGAGCTTAATAGAAAAACTAAAACAAGTCAAGGACTTTCGGAAAG
>NZ_JASJFF010001160.1:0-1607 GCF_030065435.1 Microcystis sp. M53603_WE2 | reverse complement strand
TGGTACAAAAAACAAGGGCAACAAAGCCTAAAACGACCGGCTCCTGACGACCGGCTACTGACTCCTACCCCCAGGAAAAACTTTTTCAGCAGACCCTAATTAAATTAAAAATGGATTTTAGGTTCGATCCCCCCTGCCCTCCTTGATAAGGTAGGGTTGATTCATGAATCAACCCTACTATTTAGGGGACAAGCGTTCTTGAATTTGATTAATTGCCCAGCTTAAAATCGCCCCCGCAATTAAAATACTAATAGCAGGATTGAATAAGGGCAGCCAAAGACGCTGAAAAAGTTTAAATCCTAGGGGAATTCCCGTGGATTCACCGATAACAGCCAGGGCAAACCAGAGAAAGCCCGCTATTACTAAAAACACATCAAATATTAAGATTCTATTCAACCACTTGACAAATTGCTCTTTCATTGCAGCAAAAACTTAGGTTATTTAACAGTTCATTCACGAAAAAGTATAGCACTGTCACCTTAATCCCAAGCTCTCCAGAGCCAAGCGAGTCCGGCAGTAATGATTAAAACTTTAGTTAACCAATCTCCCCAGCGCACATATAAAGTTCTTGTATCCCGTCGATAAATTGTTTCGCTATGGATTTGATATCTATCCAGATCCGATAGCCAAAGCTGATTACCGTGGGGATCGACAAAAGCAGAATAACCTGTATTGGTGGCCCGGGCCATCCATCGATCGGTTTCGATCGCTCGCATGGTATCCTGAGCATGGTGTTGAGCGGGCATGGCGTGGCTATAATGGGCGTTATTAGAAGCAGTAATAATAAATTCGCCTCCTCTAGCAGTTTGACGGCGAAAATGTTCGGAAAAAGCCGACTCGTAACAAATGCCCACAATTATTTTACCGAAAGGGCTGTCAATAATTTGATCAGGATTTCCCTGGATTAAATGCGCTTGCAAGGGAGAAAGGCGATCAACAATTCCGCCCAAAATTTCCTGAAAAGGAACGTATTCGCCTAAAGGCACGAGAATTACTTTATCATACCGACTAATCACCTGTCCCTCGCCATCAATGGTCAAGAGACTATTGTTATAACCCTTGTCCACCTTGCCAAATGCACCTAACCAGATTGGCGTTTTTTTGGCTAAAATTGCCGAATAAATCGAGCTATTATTGACTAAGTTCTCCCAATAGTAGGGTAAGGCGGTTTCAGGAGTTAAGACGGCATCTACTCCTTGATCGGCGAGAATTTGATAACCAGAGGTGTAACCTTCGAGTGCCTTTTGAAATCCTAGGGGCGAAAGTTTAATCGTGTTGGGAATATTGCCCTGAATTACGCCAATTTTTATCCCTAAATCCCTTGACTTTTCGATCGGTTTATGGTATGTGTTCCATCCCCAGAGATGGAGGCTAAAACAAATGAAGAGGGGTAAAGAGAGAAAAGCAAGATTTTGCCGCGATTGACGGATTAGGAGCAAGCTTTCGGCGATTAAACCGTTAATTGCCACAATTGCCGCCGTTACCGTCGTAAAACCCGATAATTTGCCCAATTGCAGAATCAATAAATTATGGGGACTTTGACTATAAGCAAGGGTAGTCCACCAGAGAGGGGATTGACTCCAGAGAGATTCTAACCCACACCAGAG
>NZ_JASJFF010000567.1:0-1025 GCF_030065435.1 Microcystis sp. M53603_WE2 | reverse complement strand
GTGGGGTGTGGGGTGTGGGGTGTGGGGTGTGGGGTGTGGGGTGTGGGGAGAATAAATAAAAATAATCTCCTGTCTCCTGTCTCCTGTCTCCTGCCTCCTGTCTCCTGTCTCCTGTCTCCTGCCTCCTGTCTCCTGTCTCCTGCCTCCCGTCTCCTGACTCCTTCCTCCTGCTTCTTTCAAGTCAGAGAATAAATAGCCTAAAATAGAAACCTGCACTATTGTTTCTGTAGCCAGCATCATGAATAAGTCCCCACGTCGTTACCATATCACCACCTTTGGTTGTCAGATGAATAAAGCTGACTCCGAACGCATGGCGGGTATTTTAGAAGATTTGGGGTTTCAATGGTCTGAGGATGCCAACGAAGCCGATTTAATCCTCTACAATACCTGTACAATTCGCGATAATGCCGAACAGAAGGTGTATTCCTATCTCGGTAGACAGGCTAAACGCAAACAAACTCAACCCGACCTTACTTTAATTGTCGCTGGCTGCGTGGCTCAACAGGAAGGGGAACAATTATTAAGACGGGTTCCCGAAGTGGATTTAATTATCGGTCCCCAACACGCAAACCGCTTGGGAGACTTATTACAACAAGTTTTTGACGGTTCCCAGGTGGTGGCCACCGAACCCATCCACATCATGGAAGATATCACCAAACCGCGCCGGGATAGTAATATTACCGCTTGGGTGAACGTCATCTATGGTTGTAATGAACGTTGTACCTATTGTGTGGTTCCGGGGGTGCGCGGGGTGGAACAATCGCGCACTCCTGCGGCAATTCGAGCAGAAATGGAACAATTAGGACAACAGGGTTATCAAGAAATCACCCTTTTAGGTCAAAATATTGATGCCTACGGACGGGATTTACCCGGAGTGACGGCAAGCGGCCGACATCTGCACAATTTCACCGATTTACTCTACTACATTCACGATGTGGCCGGCATTGAACGTCTCCGTTTTGCCACCAGTCACCCCCGCTATTTTACCGAACGTTTGATTAAAGCTTGTCAGGAATTACCTAAAG
>NZ_JASJFF010000403.1:0-1974 GCF_030065435.1 Microcystis sp. M53603_WE2 | reverse complement strand
TTAAATATTGGAAGAAAGGTAGTCGGAGAGGCCGCCTTTAGCGGGAATCCGATAGAGAGGTTCGTAGTTAACCCAGTACGGGTCAAAGCGTACAAAGCTAATTCTAGATGCAATATTTGCGTACAGAATTAGTAACTATAGAGATAGTAAATTAGTGATTATGGATTTAGAAGCTTTGTTGTTAGGCATCGAGCCAGTGGCGGCGCTGGGCGTTGGGGCGGCAGCCCTGGCTCTCGCCCCTCTCATTGGTGCTTTGGGTAATCCAGAGGTAGGAAAGTCTCTAGCAGACTCCGGCCGCGACCTCACCAAAAGTGGCATTAAATGGGGACTAGAAACGTTTGAGAAGGTGCAAGAAACTGTGGCTGAAGCCAGTGAGTCCTGGAATGATCTGGTAGCAGAAGCCGAGGCAGAAATTAGGACTGCCAAGAGTTCAGCCAAGCCCGAGGCACCCACAGAAGTGGAAATTGCCGAATAATGACCCAACCCGGTAGCTCCGGGGTAATCTCAGGAGGATAGAGGTAATGGCCAATCCAGATTCATCAGCCTCAGCAGGGGAACAAGTTACTCAAAATCCCGCCGATTTCCTAGCAGCTGCTGGCGAAGTGGCGAACCAGATAGCGAAGGCGGCAAAAACCGCAGGCGAAGCAGCCGCCCAGCAATGGCAAGCAGCAAGCGACTCCGTTCTCGAAGCCGCTAACCCCCTCCTCAAAGTCACCCAAGATGCAGGCCAAGCTCTCCTGGAAACGGCTGGGTCGGCGGTCAAACCCTTGGCTGAACAAGCCAATCAAGTCGGGCAAACCGCCCTGCAAACGGCAACGGCAACCGCAGAGTCCGTCGTCTCAGCTACTGGGCAAATCGCTGGCCAGATCAGCCAAGCAGTGCATCCAGCGGCCGTGGGTGGTGCTTTTCTAGGGATGTCGGCGGGACAAGTGGCCGGTGGAATGATCGGCGGGGCGATCGGCTCGGCGCTTGGACCGGGGGGGGCGGTTTTGGGCGCTCAAGTGGGCGCTTTTGCTGGCAGCACCACCGGAGCAAAGTTAGGCTATGATGTCACCCACGAAATTTTCCGCCCCGAGCCGGACAAGGCTCAGGCGGGAGCAAATCCGATCGAGATCGCAGAACACCTCAGCAAGAAAAGCGGCGAGAAGCTCGGTGAAACCCTGGGGACTGCGGGGGGCGCAATTCTGGGTACGGTAATCGCTGGGCCTGCGGGCGGCATGGTAGGCGCTCTGGCTGGAGGGGTTTTGGGGGGACAGTTAGGAGAAGATACGGCAGTTGCCTTAAATCAACAAGTCGAGCAGCAAGGAAAGCCGTCTCAGGAAGCCTCGCCCGAACAGACAGACGTGAAAGATTGGACGATCAAGACAGGGAGTAGTTTTGTCGGGGAAACAGGAAGTGCTTTGGTCGGAGGGGCGATCGGCAAATTAGTCGCCGGTGCAGCGGGGGCAGAGATCGGTCGGAGCTTAGGAGCGCTCGCAACGCGCTCGCAACGCGAGACCGCTGGCAAGAAAATCGACTGGACATCTCAGCCTCAACCGAGTTCGCCTCCTCAACTACCCCAAGACGCTCAAGAGGAACTCCCCCATGTCAGCTAAAAACAAATTTTTGCTCTTGCTCCTGATCTTCGTACCGATCGCTCTTGCTGCTGAGTGGCTGAAGTTATTCTTAATCTTCGGGTGTGATAGTCGTGATATTTTTTCTCCAAAGTTTTGAAACTGCGCGGCAGAATTTGAATAGCATTATTCATGACTCGATCAATTTTAATCTCCGAGCGATATTTGCGAAAAGAAGCCGGTAAATTCCTTAACTGTTCCTGCACTTCTGCTATCACTAATTTCTCAACAAAATTGAGAGAAGGTTGGTTCATGAAGCAATTTTTGGTTCTTCGTTACTTGGTATGGTTCGATAGGGGGTCATAAATCGACTAAATCCTTATCTGGTAAGAGACTTAATTGATTAGTTCGCTCTAGATCA
>NZ_JASJFF010000534.1:0-4309 GCF_030065435.1 Microcystis sp. M53603_WE2 | reverse complement strand
CCTTCTAGCCTGTGCTATAGAAATTTAGCTATGGAATATTGAATCTCGATTGAACTTACTAAATAAGTCTAGCGGAATTTGGAAAAAATAATTAATCCGAGCGAGAATTTTATTTACAAAAATTTAATTCGATTGATAAGAATTAATTAAGACCATTGATATATCTAGCTTCTAGCCACTTAAAAAGGTTTCCGCAGGAGCGCCGGCGCAGGGGTGATGGGGTGATGGAAGTGGGGAGAAACAACAAAATGAGCCAAGGGTGAGTTTTAGGAATGCGGTTCCTTCCGGCTTGGTAGAATGGACAATATGCTTTCACCCCAAAGTAATGACCAGATCTAAAAAGCCGAAATCACCGAACTCCTCTGATTCGCCCACCTCTCCTACCTTAGCCCTCTCTTCCCTACATTTTCGTCTCCAAGCTTTAGAGGAGGAGCATCAGTGGCTCCTCAAGCAGATTGGCAGAAAGCGCAACGAACTGAAGAAATTCCTCGACCAGATGCGTTCCCTGGCGACGGAGATTTTTCAGAGAGGGCAACCCCTCTATCAAAAACTTACCGACCTCGACCGCGAAATACACGCCCTTTTTGACGAAATCCTCACTGCTAGAAAAATGGGGCAGCAGACAAAAAAAAGGATTCTCGGAATTTACGAGACACTTCAGTTAACGGGGGTGATTAGCCCAAAATTTGACGATGGAGATGAAGAACTTGACGAACTTTTCGGAGACGAAGAGTCGGAAGGATCATCGGAGCAATCCGCGCAGGATTTCTTCTCTGGGGGAGACTCCTATAACCGTCACGATGATGGAACAGAGATATCACCTGAAAGCTCGCCTAAATCTCCTGAATCTAGACAAATACGCCGCACTTTCCTGAGAATGGCCGAGATTTTTCACCCCGACAAGGTTACAGACCCCGAAACTCGGATGCGTCACAACGAGATTATGAAGGAAGTCAACCGCGCCTATAAAGAGGGAGATATTGCCAGACTGCTGGAAATCGAACGACAGCATCAAATGGGGGACACTTTCGAGGTTGAAGGCTCATCGGAAAGCGACCTCAAACGACAGTGCGAGAGGGTTGAAACCAATAACGAACTACTCAAAAAGCAGTACGAGAACCTGAAGAGAGAACTGCGATCGGTGCGAAATACCCCGGAAGGCGAGATGGTGAGGGCCAGTCGCGCTTGTGAGAAGGATGGCATCGACCCGATTGAGCAAATGCTAGAGGAGATGAAATTACAAGTTCAATCCACCGAAAAAATCTATAATTTTGTCCGTGACTTCCGCGATAAAAAGATAACGGTTAAAGAGTTTCTGCGCGGACCGGTCAGGATGGGCAGAAGCCCGGAAGAGATGGAAGACATTCTTGATCAACTTCTGCAGCAACTTCGCGGAATCAGCCGTTGAAGAGAAAAAGCCAGTATTTAGGGTTTGCTGAAAAAGTTTTTCCCGGTGGCCGAGTGTGGGGTTTTACCGATTTTGAGGGAAAAAGTCCCGGAATTTTCCCTCCAATTATTCCTAAAAGGCGATTGTGTCCTCTGGGGGCGAAGCATTCGGGTATAACCTATCGCTGAAACCGTAGATTTCCTGTCCGAATGCTTCGCCCCTACTTTTTCAGCAAGTCCTATTCAATTTAAGATTATGAGTAATCGCCGTTGCACCTATTAACAGACAGTGATTTTTGATCTGCCCTAGAGTATTGCTATCACCTTTGACAAAATCACTAATCGTACAAGTATCGAGTAAAACCAGCACTAAATCACCTCATCTTCTCTAGGTGGGGAAAGTTCCTCTCTATAAGCTTCAAAAACAATAGCATCACTTATACCTTGAAAATTAAGGATAGTTGACGACCATTGAGACTGTTCTTTTGTGGTAATTAAAAGCTGTATTGCTTCTCGAATCAAAGCATTCTGGGATTTGCCTGTAGAGCGAGATAAAGCCTGTAGTTGCTGACTTAATTCATCTTCCAGATCAAGGTTGAAGTTCATAACTTAAATTAAGCAAATAAGTAGCTGGTTATAATTAAATGAAAAATGGACTTTAGGTTCGATCCCCCCTGCCCCCCTTGATAAGGGGGGTGCCGGTAGGCGGGGGGATCCCCCTTGATAAGGGGGCATCTGATAATTTTTAACGCCTACCTACTTAGGGTTTGCTGAAAAAGTTTTTCGTGGGGACAGGGTGTGGGGTGTGGGGTGTGGGGTGTAGGTTTTTACCCATTTTCATCTGGTAAATTACCTAATTTTCAGGGAAAAAGTCCAGGGATTTTCCCCCCGATCCCTCCCAGATATGGGACTTTTTGATTGACCAAAAGTCTAAAAGTCTTACCCAACAAGGTTTTTAGATTTATTTAGCAAACCCTACTTATCAATTAACTTTATTATAACAGGATAACTTCTTTCTTTTCTGGGCTGAGATATTTATCAGCGTTTACTATTCTAATAGCAAACTGACCAGCTTTTTGAGCAACTTTACTACCCATAATATAACACCACCTTCCCAACTGATAACCGATAATTCTTTCATTGTCTTAATAAAATTTAAAATTAACGCCATTTTCTCAAAAAAATCGACCCGCCTAAGAGCGGGAAAGAAAGGAAAAGAGAAAAAATAGGGAATAAGGGTAAAAAGGGAAAAAAGAGAAAAAGGGCTACAAAGTCCTCCCAGCACCGCACACCACCCGAAAACCGTAGTCGCCGCTGTAGTCGCGGCGGTAGTCGTCGTAGCGGGAAGCGGAACGGCAGTTAAATGGATCGATGTACCAAGAACCGCCCCGCAGAGAAGAATGATTATCATACCCATTTTCTGTCCAGACACTGCCATCCCTCGGCGCACCGTCATAGTTATCGTGCCAGGTATCGGCGCACCATTCCCAGACATTGCCGTGCATATCGTACAGTCCGAAGGCATTGGGGGAAAATTGTCCCACAGGAGTCGTTTCTTCTCGATATTCTCCTTTGGGTTCATCAGCGTAGGTTTTGCTGGCATTGTAGTTAGCCAATTCCCCCGTAATGGTTTCCCCAAAGTGAAAGGCGGTTGTTGTCCCCGCTCTACAAGCGTATTCCCATTCCGCTTCACTCGGTAGTCGGTATTCCCGAACCGTTAGTTTCGATAATCTCGCACAGAATTCGATCGCATCGTACCAGTTGACTTGTTCCACGGGTCTATCCCAGCGCGTGGGCGATCCCCCCCTAGCCCCCCCTTCAAAAGGGGGGGAATCGGAAGCCCCCCTTAAAAAGGGGGGTTTGGGGGGATCTTTAAAGTAGGAAGGATCAGGATCAAGGTCTTTTTCTACTTTTAAATCGGTGCGAGAGGCAACTGCTCTCCACTGGGCCTGGGTGACGGGATATTTACCCATGAAAAAGGGGGGGACAGTTACTTGATGTTGAGGACGTTCATCATCAAAACTATCTTTCTCATTTGCTGGTGAACCCATCGTGAAAGTTCCCCCCAGTATGGCAATCATTTCTAGGGTGATGTCGTTGCCCAAATCTTGGGTGAAATATGAGGCTTCAGCCTTTTCTCGTTCGACTTCCTGACCTTTGGCATTTACTTTTACCACATCAAATGTCATTGTGTTGATTTCCCCTAAATGTTATCTCACTTGCCTTTAACCAAACTTTCTAATTCCATTATCTTTCCCTCGACATCAAGCCACTACAGTGGCACCCCTGAGATAATCTTCTAGTTGGCGATCATTGTCGTGACTGAGATTGCCTAGAGGTAAAGTTTCGACGCTAAAAGCTCTCACCTCGCTAACTTCTAATGTATCTTTGATCTGAAAATTCCCCGCCGCTGTCACTTCAATTAACAATGAAATGGAGTGAATGCGCGGATCACGCTCAAAAGAGGAATAAACCCCGACTAAACGCCCTAAACTGACTAAATTTAATCCTGTTTCCTCTTTTAATTCCCTTTGGGCAGTATTAAAAATATCTTCCCCCCAATCGACCATCCCTCCCGGTAGGGCCCATTTGCCGGTGTCTCTGCGTCGGATTAAAACAATTGTACCATCAGCAAGCAGCGGAATCATTGTCACCCCAGTTACAGGATGACGAAAGATAATTCCCATCACACTTTTAATAAAATGCCAAACACGACCCATATATAAAGCTAAAAAATAAAAAAAGGGGACGGGATTACTGGAGTTAGGACTTTTGCCTATTGCCTATTGCCTAACACCTATCCCCCAACCCCTAACAATATCAATCTTGACATCCTCGCCGCCCTAAAAGTGCGGCGATTCCTAAACCTCACGATTTAAGTTTCTGCTTCCACCACCGTCGCATACCACAGTTAAAAAACCAT
>NZ_JASJFF010000563.1:0-1137 GCF_030065435.1 Microcystis sp. M53603_WE2 | reverse complement strand
GTTATGGATTTGGGACGCATACCAGAAGCGCGTTTTCCCGATGGGGCGATCGATCTGGGGGACGAACCGATCTCAAAAGAAGAAATCCAGTATTCGATCGCCCGGGTGGGCAGTTTTAGCGGCGATAATCGCGCCGGGATTGAACGCACCCTGCACCGCATCAGTGCCATTCGCAATCGAGACGGGGAAATTATCGGTTTAACCTGTCGTATCGGTCGGGCCGTTTTCGGTACGATCACCCTGATTAACGACCTAGTGGAAACGGGTAAATCCCTGCTGCTGCTCGGTCGTCCGGGGGTAGGGAAAACCACCGCTCTCCGGGAAATAGCCCGAGTTTTAGCCGACGATCTCAATAAACGGGTAGTGATTATCGACACCTCCAACGAAATCGCCGGGGATGGAGATATTCCCCATCCGGCCATCGGTCGCGCTCGTCGGATGCAGGTGGCCCGTCCGGAATTGCAGCATCAAGTCATGATCGAAGCGGTGGAAAACCATATGCCGGAGGTGATCGTGATTGATGAGATCGGTACGGAATTAGAAGCTCTGGCCGCTCGCACGATCGCCGAACGCGGGGTGCAGTTAGTGGGAACCGCCCACGGCAATCAACTGGAAAATTTAATTAAAAACCCGACTTTATCGGATTTAGTCGGGGGAATTCAGGCAGTAACTCTCGGGGACGAAGAAGCGCGCCGCCGGGGTTCTCAGAAGACCGTTTTAGAACGGAAAGCACCGCCCACCTTTGACATTGCCATCGAAATGTTGGAACGTCAGCGCTGGGTCATCCACGAGGACGTATCTACTACTATCGACCAACTGCTGCGGGGACGGGAAGCAATTGCCCAAATCCGTTGGGTGGACGAGGAGGGGAAAGTACAGGTCGCTCAGGAAGAACCAAAACCGGAAAAGTTGACCCCTTTGCGCGGCAATTATCTGCCGGAAATGGATAAACCCAAGGGATGGCGGGCCGATGGCCGGATGACTCCCGTGGCCCGTTTCCCTGCGGGCCCTCTCAACCGGGAAAACGATTTTGATCGCCTCCTCGAACAATCCTGGCTGCAGGAAGAACCGGAAACTGAAAAAGTCCGCGTTCCCGGTCCCAATGGCGAAGATTGGCCGGTTTATGTCTATCCCTAC
>NZ_JASJFF010001179.1:0-1202 GCF_030065435.1 Microcystis sp. M53603_WE2 | reverse complement strand
TGCGGGGATCGGGGGCAAAATTCCTGGACTTTTTCCCTGAAAATTAGGTAATTGACCACCTGAAAATGGGTAAAACCCCACACCCCACACCCCACACCCCACACCCCACACCCTACCCCCACGAAAAACTTTTTGCCGCAAACCCTAATTACCCGGACTAGGACTAGGGACCGGACTAGGAGAGGGAGAAGACTGGGCGACTGGTTGCGGTTTGGCTGCGGGTTGAGTTTGATACCATTTAAAGTGTTGGTAGGCCGTGCGCGATATTTGTTGAATCAGAGTCCTAGCGTTACTATCATTGTGGGGACGTTTCACCATCACTGCTCCTAGATAGCGTTTCCCGTTGGGCATATCAATAATCCCCGCATCCGCTAACATCGAGCCAATATCACCGGTTTTATGGGCAATATCGGCGGATTTCTCGATACCTTGGGGCAGCAGGGTGCGAGTGCGCGTTTCCTGCATAATATTCAATAGACGATCGCGGGAACGTAAACTGAGTAATTCCCCTTGATTAACTTTTCCTAAGATTGTCACCAAATCTCTCGGACTTGTGGTATTGGTTCCTTCCAAGTCTGGTAAAGGGTTATTAATTACCGTACTGGTCAAACCCCAAGCTTGAAAACGCTGATTAAGAGCCTTTTTGCCGCCCATGCGCTTAATTAACATATTAGTAGCGGTATTATCGCTAATTACGTTCATTTTAGTGGCGGTTTCTAGGGCAGTATAGGTTTTATTCACTCCTAGATACTGCATATCCCCGGACCCACTGGCCAGGACATCCTTAGTGGCCACAAGGGTTTCATCGAGACGAATTTTCCCCGCGTCCACATCCTCAAAAAAGGCCACCAGAATCGGGATTTTAATCGTACTAGCGGCGGCAAAAATAGTATCTCCGCGAAAATTAGCGTAAGCACCGTTATCGAGGTCAATAAATAAAGCTCCCGCCTGTAATTTCGGATATTTGACCGCTAAAGCCTGTAATTTCTGGTTGAGGCTGCTGAGATTTTCGTTTAAAACTAACGTGGTCAGTTTTGGGGTGACGGGTTTGGGAGTCGGGGAATTAGTAGCGGTGGGTTTTGGATGTAGAGGTAATTTGCTCGGATCCACCACGGTTAAAACCGTGCCAGCGATCGCACCTAAACCGACACCAAGGATAGAGAAGCGAAGAACCTGAAGGAGAAAAGAAGCGATTAGGTTAG
>NZ_JASJFF010001254.1:0-6677 GCF_030065435.1 Microcystis sp. M53603_WE2 | reverse complement strand
GTGGTCGAGGGAATCAACAATAAACTTAAACTAATAAAACGGAGAGGCTATGGCTTGAGAAACTTTCGGAATTTTTGGGTTAGAAGTATGTTATCTTGGCATCTTGTATGTTGATTTAGCATAAAGGGTAACGAAGAGCCGATAAACAAAACCTCCTGATATAGCATTTCCAAAACCTGCCAACTGAAGTGAAACAAATCTTCCTAAAACTTCCACTAGAAGCCTACGTTACCCGTGACGCTTTTTTGCAACCCTCCAAAAACCCAAGAGACCAAATCCCAATAGTCCGCCGATAGCTCTTGGCTCGGGAATATTCGGGTTATTCGGGTTATTCTTCGCATTACCGAATCGCAAATCGTCAAAGCCCAGAATGTCGTCGGTGCCGTTGAACGTGATGCTGGAAATCTGGTTCCCAAAATCGATGAAGCCGAAGAATGCGCCGCCCCCATTAATGGCAGGCGGCATATTGAGCGTTGTAGTAACGGATGATCCATCCGTGTACACGATGGTTTGCTGCGGTACGAGATTCGTTTGCAAGCCATTTACATAGAAGCCAAACGAATCCACTGGGTTGGTGAAGCTGAATGTCACCGAACCACCTACGAGAAGCCTGAAGAAAGCACCGCCAGGGGTAGTATTGAACCCGCATAACGCACCGCAGCCCGAGTTGTTGGTTGTGCTGCCGCCGGTAATGGTCACGTTGGGGGGCAACGCTGACTCAAAGTCAACGATGGAAATGGCACCAGCCACAGAATCAAAAGCCGCAGCCGCCGCAAGGGAATTAACCATCTGTGCCAGCGAACTGACGTTGTTGTCCGACCCTGAGTAAACGACGGGTGCTGCTTGCGCTGGTATGCAGGTCTCTATACCAGCTATAACGCCAAATACGGCAGCGGCAGAAGTCAAAGTCTTTGTGATACTGTTGTCGTTCACTTTTATTTACCTCAATCAGATAACATAGCGGTTTTCATAGAAGCGAGTCTCCACCGATGGACCCCAACAGACAACACCTGTTGCCGGGGGAATCTATTTTTAGAATGATTTTAATAACACCAAAGGGAGATAGCAGAAGCATACACACTCCCCCCCCCACAACTGTATCAAAAGCTACAATTTAATAAATCTTTATATTTCTCTCCCTAGCTTAGGGGTTGACAGAGCAGGGAGTCTCAGGTGTTTTCCTCTGTTTTACTGCTTCTCAGGTGAACTATCGTCTTCCTTGAGTTATTGTGGCGCGGTCTGTCGGATTCGTCTTTGCGTTCATCTCTGTCTCGAAGTTGTTGAAGCAGATTCTCTATTTTGTTATAATTAGTGTCATTCGTTCGGTTTTGGGAGGGAAAAATATTCCGACACTTGCACAACTCTTACAATGTTATACCCTATCTTGTTGGGCAACAAGGTTTTATTTACCAATTAACTTAATAAGATTGGATGAGCGTACTAAAAATATTTTCATGTTAATTGGTGAAGGTATTGAGATTGAAATTAAACCTAATGGACAATGGATAAAATGAATCAAAAACCTAATTTTAAAACTATGACCTCTCAAGAATTAAAAAGTTATGTATTATCTCATCGTGAGGATGACGAGGCTTTTTATGCTTATGTAGATAAGGTAAATGAAAGAAAAGATCGAGTAGTTTATCCACCTTTAAACTCCTTAGAAGATCTGGAAAAATATCCCGAAGTTATTGAACAAATGCGTCAAGATTCCCGTCATAATTTTCAGCAAAATGAGTTAACTTAGATACAGTGCGATCGCACTCTCTCGCAGTCAGGTCAAGCAATAGCCCAACCCAAGACAGAAGGAGGATAACAGCACAGCACACACCCCCCACAACTGTATCAAAAGCTACAATTTATAAATCTTTACATTTCTCTCCCTGGCAGCTATCCACCATGAAACCCATCCTCAACGCCCAGATGATTTCGGAAGTTAGAGGACAACCAGAATCACGACCAATATCAACGGACGGGACTCAACTGCCCCAGTTCAACGCTCACTGCATCAAAGCGATTGTCCCCAGGGCGATAGGAGAGAATTTCCAAGCCAATCGGCTCGCCACTGGTGGAATCCTTAATCAAAATCACCCCATCCCCCAGTTCAGTACAAATCTGCTCCTTTCTGGGTTGCTGCCAGAAGACAGTCAGTAATTCCGTTTCCGGTTCATAGAAAACTTTTACTTGAGCCATAGCATTTCCCCTTCTTTAATCCCATCGGTTTGGTAGGCAGTAATCAAGAACCCATCTCCATTTAAACGCCGAGCCACTGCCACAACCCAACGTTTTTCCTGTCGCTGGCGATAAAATAGCAGCACCCCAGCATCGTGGCTACTGCGTCGAATTTCATCTGGTGAAGCTAGGGTAAGGGTCACTAATTCCTCCAACTCCTCAAGGTCAGGATGTTTGCCCATTAGCCTCTGCCAATAACCTTCTGAAGTTCTAACTGTAAATCCCAAAGGGGTAACAACTTCAAATTTCATTCCCAATCATGGATAGGATTCTCGTTTCGGTGTTCGATAAATATAGTGGTCGTGTTGCCGATGCTCAATCTTCAATTCCTGAATCTACAAGACAATTGGCAATGAGTTGGTCAAATTGCTCCCAATCTTCACTATCCCATGATGAATTATCATTTGATGTAGTATTTTGAGCGGATTCGATAAAGGTAATAATAACCGATTCTCCATACAACCACACATACTATCCCCCGTAACTGTATTTTAAGCTACAATTTAATAAATCTTTACATTCCTCCCTTCAGATTTTGGGGTTTTTGGGGAGTTCAAGAGCTTGGACTTGTACAACTTTATTGTACAAGTCTCCAAAGACCAAGCAAATTAGCGCTAAAAGCTCAAGGATTACAACTTTTCTCCCGTCGATCCTAGACATCAACCTAAAAGTCGGCACTTAAAGGGGTACGGGGGAAAGGAATCACATCGCGAATATTGGTCATTCCCGTCATGAATTGTACCAGACGCTCGAATCCTAAACCAAAACCAGCGTGGGGAACGGAACCGTAGCGACGCAGATCTAAATACCACCACAAATCATCGGGATTCATTCCCTGTTCCTGCATTCTTTGGATTAATACATCTAATCGTTCTTCCCGTTGGGAACCGCCGATAATTTCGCCGATCTTGGGTGCTAAAATATCCATAGCGGAAACGGTTTTATTACTGTCATCTAGACGCATATAAAAAGCTTTGATTGTCTTGGGATAATTGGTGACAATCACGGGTTTTTTAAATAGTTCTTCCGCTAGATAACGTTCGTGTTCTGACTGTAGATCTACGCCCCATTCTACCGGAAACTCGAACTGACGATCAGCTTTTTCTAATAACTCGATCGCTTCGCTGTAGGTAATCCGGCCAAACTCACTATTAACGATATTCTCGGCCGTACTTAACACCGTTTTATCGATACGTTCGTTAAAAAACTGCAAATCTTCGGGACAATTTTCTAAAACGAATTTAAAGATATATTTCAGAAAAGCTTCCGCTAAATCCTGATCTCCTTCCAAGTCACAAAAAGCCATTTCCGGTTCCACCATCCAAAACTCGGCCAGATGACGGGAAGTATTAGAATTTTCAGCGCGAAAAGTCGGGCCAAAAGTGTAAACATTAGATAAAGCCATGGCCATTACTTCCGCTTGTAATTGTCCACTGACGGTTAAATAGGCCCGTTTACCAAAGAAATCCTCGGCAAAATTGGCGGGTTTTTTTAAATCTAAACTGGTGACAGTAAATAATTCTCCCGCACCTTCGCAGTCGTTAGCGGTAATAATGGGAGTATGTACCCAAATAAAGCCCTTTTCTTGGAAAAAAGTGTGGATAGCGGTAGCGCAAGCGTTTCTAACCCGCATTACTGCTCCTAGGGTGTTGGTTCTTGCTCGCAGATGGGCAATAGTTCTCAGAAATTCAAAGGAATGACGTTTCTTTTGTAGGGGATAATCCGGGGGACAGTCACCATAAAGGGTGATTTCGGCCGCTTTTAACTCGATATTTTGCCCTTTACCCGGGGAAAGAACCAAATTTCCCGAAACAGCGATCGCTGTTTCCGTACTAATTGTCTTTAGTACATTTTCATAATCGGGTAAAGTCGGTTCGAGGATAACTTGTAAGTTGGCTAGGGATGAGCCATCATTAACTTCCAGGAAAGTAAATTCTTTTAATTCTCGTTTTGTTCTCACCCAACCCTGCACGGTGACGGATTGATCCGGTTGTCCTGTTTGAAAGATTTCCTTGATTCTGCTAGTCATTGCTTATCCCTATGTTAAGTGGCTGAGTGGAATTAAATATAAGATGAACGTAGGTTGGGTTGAAGCATGAAACCCAACGCCAGATTATGTTACGCTACCGCTAACCCATCCTACAAATAATTGTGTCTCCCTACTTAGAACCAAAGAGTATTTTAGAATAGAAAGTCCAGATCAGGCTAAAATCAATCTCGAACAGGTGTCATGCTTCTGGTGGAAAAATTATTAAGTAAGCCCAAAAGCCGTAAATTAGCGATTTTTTTGGCTTTTATCGGCAGCATTCTCGCTTTACCCTTTCCTATCGCCGGTATTCATAAATTCTATCTCGGTCAACCTCTCTGGGGAATTATTTATCTTCTGCTCTGGCAAACTCCGATTCCCCGGGTGGCTTGCGCGATCGATGCAGTGTGGTATTTAATCCAAGATAACCAATTTTTGGCTAACTATTTTCCCACTGCCACCGCTGCTGCCACTGTCCCCAGTTTAGAGCCTAAACAAGTAGAGGCGATCGGGGCAGCTTTAAGGGAATTAGAGCGCCTCCGGCAAGAAGGATTAATTTCTGAGTACGAATTTGAAGAAAAACGGCGACAACTACTATAATGACACCGCAAAACTGGTTAGGGCGCACTTTTAACCCTTTAAAAGCCAAAATTAGCAATGATCCCTATTATCGCTTTCGTTCCCTCGATGAGATCGCTATGGCGGCGCAATTGGGCATTAAAATTAATGTCAGTCAAGCGGGTGTGGATGATTGGCTGCGATTGCCGGGGATATCCATCCATCAAGCGCGAATGTTGGTGGAATTGTCGGGTATGGGGGTAGAATTGCTTTGTCTCGAAGATCTAGCGGCTGCTTTGAGTGTTCCTGTGGCTAGATTGAAAGCTTGGGAGCCGATTCTAGAATTTGCCTATTATAGTCGGGAAAGTCACCTCGCACCCCCTAAAATCAATCCTAACACCGCTTCGATCGAGCAGTTAACCACCTTACCCCTGATCAGCGATAATTTGGCAGCTGCCATTATTAAAAACAGGGAAGAACAGGGATTATTTAAGAATATTGTGGATTTTAAAGGGCGTTTATCCCTAGACGCTCAGGAAATCTCCCAATTAATGCACTTTTTCCAGTTTTAATCCCAAATACTCAGAACAGGAGACAGGAGACAGGAGACAGGAGACAGGAGACAGGAGATAGGAGTCAGGAGATAGGAGTCAGGAGTCAGGAGATAGGAGATAGGAGACAGAAGATTAGTTTTATTTATTCTCCCCACACCCCACACCCCACACCCCACACCCCACACCCCACACCCTACACCCCACCAACAAACTTTTCTAAATGTCTTCAGATTCCTCGCCATCATTAGGGGGAACTAGGGCCACCGCAGCGATCGCATCGTCCTCATCGAGTTTTTGTACCCGGATGCCTCCGGCCGATCGCGATTGAGGAGTAATAGCATCGACGGATTGACGGATGATAATACCCCGTGCGGTGATAATCATAAATTCCTCGTGGGGGTTAACAACGTGCAGAGCCGCTAATTTATCGTTCTTTTTGCGGAATTTAATCACTCTGACTCCTAATCCCGCCCGATTTTGCAGACGTAGGAGGGTAACGGGAACCCGTTTTCCTAGTCCTGCCATGGTAATCGCTAACACCCAGGGGCCATTATTAGCCACTTCGGGGTTAATTTCTTCGCTTTCGTCCTCGGTTTCTTCTTCGTTAGATTCAGCGATTTGGGCGACAATTTGACTAGGCAGGATGTCCATACTAATTAATTCGTCACCTGAGCGCAATTTCATCGATTTTACGCCTTTAGTTGCCCTTCCCAAGGAGCGCAATTGTTGACTATCGGCCTTAAAATGAATGGCCATCCCCTGACGAGAACCGATAATGACGCTATCTTCCTCTTTGGCCAAGCGAACCCAACGTAGTTGATCACCGTCTTCGAGAGAAATGGCGATTAAACCGTTCGATCGAATATTACTAAAGGCAGCGAGGGCGGTTTTCTTGATAAATCCCTTTTGTGTGAGCATAATCAGGTAATTATCCTCGCTGAACTCGCTGACTGCCACCACCGAGGTGATTTTCTCCCCTTTGGGAATCTCTAACAGTTGCACGATGGGAACGCCGCGAGCGGTACGGGAACCGGTGGGGATATGATAGGCGTTGAGACTATAGACAACCCCGCGATCGGTGAAAAAGAGGACGCTATCGTGATCGCGGCAGGTGATAAAGTGATCGATGCCGTCGTCTTCTTTCATTTTTGCGCCAGCTTTGCCCCTTGTCGCCCGATTTTGGGACTCAAAGGTATTAACGGGCATTCTTTTGATGTAACCCTGTTCGGTGACGAGAATTAAGGCTTGTTCGTTGGCAATCAGGTCAGTTTCGGCGATTTCTCCTTCCCGTTGTTCAATATGAGTGC
>NZ_JASJFF010001250.1:0-1269 GCF_030065435.1 Microcystis sp. M53603_WE2 | reverse complement strand
AGTCAAACGACTTGATAGCCTACGAGGATTTAAAAGTCAAGAACCTTGTGCGTAATCGAAAACTAGCTAAGAGTATCAATGATGCTGGTTGGTCACAATTAAGAAAATGGATAGAGTATTTTGGCATTAAATACGGCCGATTAACTATTGCAGTTAATCCAGCCTATACAAGTCAAGAATGCCTTAATTGTGGTCGGTTAATCCAAAAGTCTCTATCAGTTAGAACTCATGTTTGTTTGTGTGGGTATATAGAAGATAGGGACAAGATGGCGGCATTAAATATACTCAAAAAAGCTACGATAGGGCATATCGGAAGCTGGTCGTCAGACCTAAACGCTTGGGGAGATTTAAGCTCTATTTTGGTTGGTAGCAATACCTGCTAAGACAACTTGAGTCAGTGAACCAAGAATCCCTCGCATAAGCGCGACGGGAGTGTCAATATCTCAAGTAGTCAAATTTTTGCTCACCATTTTTCGCCTAGACTTCTTGGGGTTAACCGGATTGTTGGGGAAATTAGGCAAGGAGTCTAGGTTGATCTAATGCTCAAGGACACCTCGAATAAAAGATTTTGTTAACAAAGTGTTGGTCGAGGAAATCTCCTTGATCTACATTGATGAAGAGGGAATTATTTTCAAGAACTAACAAGGCGCTCCGTCCCTCAAAATTCGATTTTTCGAGGTAGCCTAGACATAACGCCTTGGTTATTGGCTAAAATTAAACTTTTTTTGCCCATCAATTTAAAAACTTGCGTTTTTTTGATCATCTTAGCCTAGAGGACTGAGTAGTATGAGTTACAGCAAAGTTAATTTGTTAATTTTGTCCATCAGTGTAATCTGGGTTAAATCTCTCACTTTTTCCCGTTATCAATTACTCAAGGGGTAGCTCGATCAATTGGACTTATTGAGAAAATCTTCGCACTAATTGAGAGTAAACCAAGGTTTGATCAGGGTTTCAGGCGGTGCAATGCTGAAGTAAATCTATTTTTCGAGGTACCCCCAAGAGGATCGATAACCACTGATTCCGAGCCAGTAATGATACACTAGGCATGATTTAACTACAAACCTCGATCGCAAAAGGAAATAAACATCAATGAAAGCCATGATTTTGGCGGCTGGCAAAGGAACTCGCGTCCGTCCGATTACCCATACGATTCCCAAACCCCTGATCCCGATTTTACAAAAGCCGGTGATGGAGTTTTTGTTGGAACTGTTGCGACAGCATGGCTTTGATCAGATCATGGTCAATGTTAGTCATTTAGCCGAAGAAATT
>NZ_JASJFF010000937.1:0-1166 GCF_030065435.1 Microcystis sp. M53603_WE2 | reverse complement strand
TCAGTCTGTAGAGCGACCATAAGACCAGAACAGAGTAAATCTGTTAAGGCAGGTGCGGAACCCCGCAAGGGAAAGAAGCAGAAACCTAAATCGTGAGGTTTGGGAATCGCCGTCCGTTTTACGGCGGCGAGGATGTCAACAACAATCTCTCGAAAAAGGCGCAATCCCTTGGCTTTCAACTGGTTGAGGCTTCCTCAGCCTGAGTTAAGTTTCTGGAGAGTTATCAGATGTGAGTTTTCAGTTGACTGATTACTGACCACTGTTCACTGTTCACTGAAAATATTTCCCAATTCCCCTAATCCCTATCCCCCATTCCCTAAGTTACAATCAAAAAACCAACCGCAGCAGCAAGACAAGAAAGCGCAATGATTCCTACCGTTATTGAAACCACAGGCCGGGGCGAACGCGCCTTCGATATCTACTCCCGACTACTCCGGGAAAGAATCGTCTTTTTGGGACAAGAAGTAACCAGCGACCTAGCTAACCTAATTGTCGCCCAATTACTCTTTCTAGAAGCAGAAGACCCCGAAAAAGATATTTACTTGTATATCAACTCCCCTGGGGGTTCCGTTTCGGCCGGATTAGGGATTTTTGACACCATGAATCAAATCCGTCCCGATGTCAGCACCATTTGTATTGGTTTAGCCGCCAGTATGGGGGCTTTTCTCCTCAGTGCCGGCAAACCGGGCAAAAGAATGAGCCTACCCAACTCCCGGATCATGATTCACCAACCCCTCGGCGGCGCCCAAGGTCAGGCCACCGATATCGAAATTCAGGCCAAAGAAATTCTCTATCTCAAACAATTACTCAATCAACACCTAGCTAGTCATACCGGTAAACCTCTCGACCTCATCGCCGAGGATACGGAAAGGGATTTCTTTATGTCCGCCGAAGAGGCTCTAGACTATGGTTTAATCGATCAGGTGATCGATCGCAGTCCTTCCGCTTCCAACCCTCCCAGTAAATAGTTATGATCGGGTAGGCTCTGTCTACCCAGATTTTTGTAAATATTTAGTAAGCAGAAGTTAATCATCGGGCTCTTCTCTACTTTGTGTGATAAGCACTGATTATCATTCGTAGGAGTCTTGCTAGGCAAGGCTTTGAAGACTATATTTCTATAAAATTATCCCTATTCTTCTTCCCTCCACACAGAAACCAGAAGAGCC
>NZ_JASJFF010000882.1:0-2132 GCF_030065435.1 Microcystis sp. M53603_WE2 | reverse complement strand
TTTTAATAAAGTCGAGGTTGAAAATTATCGGGAATATCCAATTCAAATACTTGGTCATGAATCCGAGCCACATAAAACCCTTCTTGCAGAATTTTTTCCCGTAATTCTGATGATAAATGAACTGCCGCTAATATGCCATAGAGTTTTTTATCTTTGTGTTCAGGAAAAAAGCGGCGAAACCGTTGCAAAATACTTTTTAATTGTGTAATAGACTCCTCTCTGGCATGACTTTTAACCTCGACGATATAGGCAATATTTAGCTCACCATTGGTATAGGCAAGAACATCAATTTCTAGGTGTTGTCCTTCTTTACTGACTCGCACACTGGGACTGATAACTTCCATACCAAAGCGTTGTCTGAGAATCTTTTCCATTGAAGGGAGGGCAAGTCCTTCGGTAAAGCTGCCGAATTTTGCACCGAGTCCCCCAATTTGCTGACCTAATTCTTTGAGTTGTTTGTCAGTTTTCTTCTGTTGCTGACTAACTTCCTTCAGTTGTTTGTCAGTTTCTTTTTGAGCGGCAGTTAATTCAGCTTGAGCAGTCGCTAATTCGGCTAAGAGTCGCCATACGTCTTCGGATGTAGTTGCCATAGCTAATTTTTTCTCTCTGATTTGGTCTATTGCTATTTTACTGAATTTTGCCGATTCATGAGGAAGATTTTTGACTAATTTACCAATGCGATGGAGTAAATTTTATGTTAATCACTAAACTTCCCTGATGTCAAGATACTCAAAACGATAAAACTGCTAATGGAGACCATCAATGATGCAAAGAATTCACGCCTTAAAACAACTCTATGATATTGATGACTCTCAATGGCTAGGAGAAACCGTTAGCTTGCTTAGAAATCATCAATTTCAACAGCTAGACTTAGAACATTTAATCGAGGAATTAGAGGATTTGGGCAAAGAAAAGAAAAATGCGGTAGCCAGTCTTTTAGAACAGATTATCCGCCATCTATTATTACTGCAATACTGAACAAAAGAGGCAGAATATAAGACAATTCATTAGCAGGAAGAAATTTATAATTTTCGGACTCAATTAAGGCGAAAAATGACGGCTAATCTCCGCAATTCTTGAGAAGAAGAATTAAACTCTATCTACCAAGATGCGTTAGGTTTTGTCAAAATAAAACCAGTGAATACTGTGATTTTCCCTCTCAATGTCCTTACTCACTAGAAGAATTACTAGATCGCTCTTGGTTGCCATAAAAATCAGATCAAGAAAAGGATGTTATGACAGCAATTAAAGAATTAGAACAATTAGAACAAGGAAAGGTAGTTTTTTTCTGGAGAAAATTATTTTCAAATTATTTTGATAAAACTTAACAAAAATCCACCAAAAAACTATTGACTTGGAACCCTAAAAGTAGTACAGTTGGCTTCAATTGTATTTACTCAAATAATGAAAACTGATAAAATATTTTATACCTTATTTCAAGTCTTTCCCGAACTTCTCTTTCAACTGCTAGGAAAATCTCCCAATCTGGCGCAAAATTATCAATTTAAATCAGTCGAAATCAAAGAATTAGCTTTCCGACTCGATGGGGTATTTATTCCCGATGCAGACCCCCCAGATTAGCCGCTTTACTTTGTCGAAGTTCAATTTTAAAAGGATGAGGATTTTTATTGGCGATTCATCACTCAAATCTTCCTCTATCTTAAGCAGTATAAGCCTGAACGTACTTGCTGTCCCGTAATTATCTGGGGAAGGCGACGCTTAGACACCGGGTTTCCCCTCGCTTACCAGAATTTGCTAAACTTAGAGCAGATGCAACGGATATATCTCGATGAAATCGAGGGTGAGTCCCCTCCATCTCTTGGGATAAGTATCCTCCAGTTTATCGTCATCAGCACGAAAAAAGCACCAGAACAGGTTCAATCCTTGATTGACCAAACTCGCCAACAGATTGTTGACCCTAACACTCAAAGAAATGTTATCGGCTCTTCTGGTTTCTGTGTGGAAACGAGGTCTATACTGATAGAATATCCGCAAAATAGCCCTAAAAGTCTTGCCCGATAAGCATTTCACGATTCCATAAGCAAAAATTATCACACAAAGTCGAGAAGAGCCTGTTATCGAGTTAATCGAGAAGATTATTATCTACAAATTTCCGCAGAAAAGTCGCCAGG
>NZ_JASJFF010001227.1:0-1397 GCF_030065435.1 Microcystis sp. M53603_WE2 | reverse complement strand
TCCTTATCTGGCAAGAGACTTAATTGATTAGTTCGCTCTAGATAAAAAACAATTGACAAAAATCGCTAAATGCCTTTCTATATAAGGGTTCCATCCCTTATAACCCCCGTCCATTGCATAACACAAACCGAAGAGCCTAAATTTTCTTGGTCAGTGATAAATATCTGACATTGGGAAATTCTCGAATGGTTTGTTCGATTTGCAAAAAATAGGCCTCAATCATTTTAATTCTTGGAGATTAGCCTCGTTTTGAAGAAGCATTTCATATAGTCCAGACCAAACTATAAAGTCCGATTCATCTCCTAAAATACCTTGGGAAAATTGCTGATAAAATTCTTTGGATGTCATTTGATATTGTTTTTCCAGAGCTGCTAAATCTAATTTTAGATTCAAATTGCTTTTTTGTAATTCGGCAATCTGATAATCAATAATGCTTTGGGCAAATTTTTCTTGATCTTTGATGGAGTTTAAAATCTTTTTAAGGCGTTTTTCGGTTTCAGGCTGAACAGATAGATGAAAATCTAACATAAACTGTCTCATTACCACAAATCAAGCGGGATTTCATTCTAGCAAGCGTCAGCCCTGGAGGAGAAGAATGTAAAGATTTACAAATTGTATCTTATGATACAATGCGGGGGGAGAAGTATGTAAGCTCTGGGGTGTTCTGTTCGCTAATGTCGCACGCACTCAAATCCATCCACTACAGCACTTTTAGGCAAATCAATGAAAAAAATACAACAACTCTGCTTTGTCTCCGGAGTTGCCCTGGCGACCCTGGCAACGGCTAGTGCGGCACAGGCTGCTTTGGTGGTCGTCCCCCCCTACTTGGCTCCTGGCGCTCAGTATCGTTTGGTCTTTGTCACTGACGGCACACGGGATGCGACAAGCTTCGACATCAACGACTACAATACCTTTGTCACCACTCAAGCCAGAGGGGGAACCCCAGCGATTGATACGGCTCTTGATCTGGCTTTAAATGCGGCGGGATTTAACCCGAATACGATCACTTGGAAGGCGATCGCTTCTACGCAAACAGGCGGTTCTTCTACCGGAGTCGATGCTCGTGATAATACAGGGACTAATCCATCGAGTACGGGTGTTTCCATCTACCTCATAGATGGCACCCCAGTCGCCAACAATAATACCGATCTCTGGGATGGCTCCATATTACGACCGATTAACGTAACTCAGAGTGGTGCAACAACACCAACAGCGGTTGTTTGGACTGGATCGAATGCATCGGGAATGGTGGCTCTTCGTTACTCTTTATGCTAAATCAACAGACAAGATGCCAAGACAACATACTTCTAACCCAAAAATTCCGAAAGTTTCTAAAGCCATAGCCTCTCCGTTTTATTAGTTTAAGTTTATTGTTGATTCCCTCGACCACCCCATTC
>NZ_JASJFF010000950.1:0-1212 GCF_030065435.1 Microcystis sp. M53603_WE2 | reverse complement strand
TGTCGTAGGCGGAAAGTCGTTCGCTCTCGTTTTTACACTCGCGGGTTAGTTCTTCCGCCAGGGATTGACAGATATCCATTTCACGGACAACCGTTTCTCGTTCACCCCGCAGAAGTGGAGCGAAAACAGCCGCACGCTGGAAAACACTGGTTAAATGTTTAAAATCGAAACGATCGAGGGAAGGTTCGACGTGATGGAGTGCCTCCTTGGCTACTTCTCGCCAATAGGCGACTGCGGCTATATCTTGAAAGGCAGTAGCCTGCAAAACGATTAATTCTACGGCTGCCCCGAAAGCCACCAGGCTTTCTTTAGAAGCGTATTGAAAGATTCGTTGAAAATCTTCGAGATTTTCTGATGTACCAATATCTTCTTGACAAAGGATTTTAGACATCGCCAGGCTGTAAGCTAATCTAGCGAACGTGGGGTCTCTGCCAATGTTTTCATCGCTAATTGCGGGAATATAGCGAGTAATCGCTTCATGAAAGCATAAACTCGATAATAGATCGACCGTTTTTACTTGAGTAGCGGGTGAAAGCTCACGATAATGCTCTAAATGCTCGCAAAGAACTCTCCAACGTTCGGTTCTCAACTCATCGGGGAGGGTGAGAGGATCGTTAATTGGGTATTGAAAAAGACCAGTCTCTCGAATCAATTGCTCTCGAAAAGAAGCGGGGTGAACGAGAGCAACCGGGGTAACAGATGATGTATCGACACCTCGTACTTCGGAGACAAGATTTCGATAACTATAGTCAATTCCCTGAATATGCCGAGCGCCAGATTGATAGGGACTAAGATCGAAATAAGGACGATGGCTCCAAGTGATCGGAAAATCGTTTAAAAATAGCATACATATTCTCAAGAAATGCGATCTTCTTTATCTGGTTAGTATTTCCACGATAGTCAACGGAGTATCTTGACTTGTTGAACTATCGTAGAAATCAAAAAGAGAGAACGATAAAATACCGATCAATCTCTGTATTTTGTTATTATCTCGTAAGCCATCGACAACGACCACCTACCACTTGGCGTAAAGTTTTAAAAGCAGTGATGCTTTCTTGACTATCGTTAGAAGCATCGGTGCGAAGCTCGATAATTTCGTCAGTCACCGTGTTTTTGATCTCGTTGATTTTGATGTTAGCCATGAGATGTATTCTCCAAATTTTCGCTAAATGAATGAATCAAATTATTGATTCAAGAAAACAATAACAATTT
>NZ_JASJFF010001103.1:0-7752 GCF_030065435.1 Microcystis sp. M53603_WE2 | reverse complement strand
GAGTGATACAATTGTTAACACCACAGACCAAGAGCCAATCGAAGCGAGAGAATAAAAACTGCTATGTTAAAAGCCCTACTCGGAGATCCCAACGCCCGCAAAATTAAAAAATTTCAGCCCCTCGTCACCGAAATCAACCTGCTGGAAGAGGATATTAAAAACCTGTCCGATGAGGAATTAAGGAGCAAAACCAGCGAATTTAAGGAAAGATTAGACAAAGCGAGAAATTATGACGAAAGAGAGGAGATTCTCGAGGAAATCCTCCCCGAAGCTTTCGCCATTGTCCGGGAAGCGGGAATCCGAGTCTTAGGGATGCGTCACTTTGACGTGCAGTTATTGGGGGGAATGGTACTGCACAAAGGACAAATCGCCGAGATGAAAACCGGGGAAGGAAAAACCCTGGTTGCCACTCTCCCCGCTTATTTGAATGGATTGACCGGAAAAGGGGTTCACGTCGTCACCGTCAACGATTATCTTGCCCGTCGTGACGCGGAGTGGATGGGGCAGGTACACCGCTTTTTAGGGTTAAGTGTGGGACTAATTCAAGCCGGCATGAGTCCAGAAGAAAGAAAGAAAAATTATGCCTGTGACATCACCTACACCACTAACAGCGAACTCGGCTTCGATTATCTGCGCGATAACATGGCTACAGTGATGGGGGAAGTTGTCCAAAGACCCTTTAACTACTGCGTTATCGACGAAGTGGACTCCATTCTTATTGATGAGGCCAGAACTCCATTAATTATATCAGGACCGATCGATCGACCCACAGAAAAATATATTCTCGCCGCCGAAATCGCCAAGCAATTAGTGCGCCAAAAAGTAGAAGACGGACCGGGAGACTACGAAGTTAACGAAAAAGACCGTAACGTTTTAATGACCGATGAAGGCTTTAAAAGAGCGGAAGAACTATTAGGAGTTACCGATTTATACGACCAAGAAAATCCCTGGGCGCACTATATTTCTAACGCTATTCGTGCCAAAGAACTCCAGAAAAAAGACGTTAACTATATCGTTCGCAGTGGTGAAATTGTTATCGTTGATGAGTTCACGGGACGGGTATTACCGGGGCGACGTTGGGGCGATGGTTTGCATCAGGCAGTGGAGGCTAAGGAAGGGGTAGAAATTCAACAGGAAACCCAAACCTTAGCCACGATTACCTATCAAAACTTTTTCCTACTCTATCCGAAATTATCCGGCATGACCGGGACGGCCAAAACCGAAGAAACGGAACTAGAAAAAGTCTATAACCTGCAAGTAACAATTATTCCCACTAACCGCGTTTCTCGTCGGCAAGATTTAGCCGATGTGGTCTATAAAAATGAACAGGCAAAATGGAACGCCGTCGCTGAAGAATGTCAACAAATGCACGAACAGGGTCGCCCGGTTTTAGTCGGTACTACCAGTGTGGAAAAATCGGAAGTGCTTTCGCTTTTATTACAGGAAAGAAAGATTCCCCATAACTTACTTAATGCTCGTCCGGAAAACGTGGAAAGGGAATCGGAAATCGTCGCCCAAGCAGGCCGGGCCGGGGCCGTAACCATTGCCACGAACATGGCGGGACGGGGAACCGATATCATCCTCGGTGGTAACTCCGACTATATGGCCCGATTGAAAATTCGCGAGTATTTAATGCCGAAATTAGTTATGCCCGAAGATGACAATTTGGCCTTTAGTTTACCCAGTTTAGGAGAACGCAATCGCCCGCAAGGATTCGCCCCAGGTAAGAAGAAAAAAAACTGGCGCGCCTCGGCGGAAATTTTTCCCACCGAGTTACCGAAAGAGGTAGAAAATGCCCTGAAAGAAGCGGTTAAATTTGCCGTTGATACCCACGGAACTCAAAGTTTACCGGAATTAGAAGTAGAAGAAAAAATCGCTATCGCAGCCGAAAAAGCCCCCACGGATGACCAAGTTATTCAAAAGTTACGCGAAGTCTATAAATTAATTCGCAAAAGTTATGAAGATTACACAGGTAAAGAACACGATGAAGTAGTAGAAAGGGGCGGACTGCACGTTATCGGGACGGAACGCCACGAATCCCGCCGTATTGACAACCAATTGCGAGGCCGGGCGGGCAGACAGGGCGACCCCGGTTCTACACGCTTCTTTTTAAGCCTAGAAGACAATTTATTGCGGATTTTTGGAGGCGACCGCGTGGCGGGTTTAATGGATGCCTTCCGGGTGGAAGAAGATATGCCCATTGAGTCGGGAATGTTGACTCGTTCCTTGGAAGGCGCGCAAAGAAAAGTGGAAACCTTCTATTATGATGCCCGGAAACAGGTGTTTGAATACGACGAGGTGATGAATAATCAACGGCGCGCTATTTATGCCGAACGTCGTCGGGTTTTGGAGGGGATGGACTTAAAAGAACAGGTGCTGCAATACGCCGAAAAAACCATGGATGAAATCGTCATGGCTTATATTAATCCCGAACTGCCGGCGGAAGAATGGGATTTAGAAAAACTGATTAGTAAATCTCAGGAATTCGTCTATCTCTTGGCAGATATTACCGCTAAAGATGTCGAGGATATGAGTGTTAATGATATCAAGATGTTCCTACACGAAGAAGTTCGCAAAGCCTACGAAATTAAGGAACGTCAAGTGGATAGTATTCGCGCCGGTTTAATGCGCGATGCCGAACGTTATTTTATCCTGCAACAAATCGATATGTTATGGCGCGAACACCTGCAAGCTATGGAAGCTTTACGCGAGTCGATTGGTTTACGCGGTTACGGTCAAAAAGACCCCCTAATTGAGTATAAACAGGAAGGCTACGAGATGTTTTTAGAAATGATGATTGATATCCGTCGCAATGTGGTTTATTCCATGTTCCAATTCCAACCGCAAGGACAACCCCAAGCAGTGGCTAGTGAACAGTAAAAACTAAAAGTTGGCTTAAATTGGGGAGAATTGGCTAAGGCTGATTCTCTCATTTTTTTTCCCTGAGAAATCAGTCACCCACAATCCACACTAGGACAAAAATTATCAGTACAATCACTCCATAGGACAGTAACGACCCCAAAAAATTGAGGATTTGTACGGGAAAATGAATCAAAACTTGGTAAGTAAAATCGGCAGCTGCCAGCAAGGCAGCGAAAAACATAATCACAAGTGTTATCATACTTAATATCTTCTCAATCTGATAGAATAAATGGCTATCCTTTGCGGTAATCGACAGTAGATGGTCAGAAGTTAGGAGATTATCCCCAAGAAAAAACTCGGAGTGCGGCAGAATCGGGAGAGCGTTGGGTTTCATGCTTCAACCGTTCGGCAAAAGCTCACGGCCGAAGCCCAACCTACGTTCTTGTTAAATAAGATTTAGTATAACTCGATCGCTGTTAAAATTGCGGTAGAATCAGGAGAGCTAATTTGCTATAACCAGTCCAGAAGAGCGAGATTACTAAAAATTGACCAGTTTTTTGCGGGAACTGGGAAAATTAACAGCTAATCTGGGACAAGACGAGCTAAAAGCAGCAGAGAGCAACAATCAATGTCTAAAAACTCTATACCTCGAATCGAAAATCTGCGCGTGCAAAATTACCGAGCTTTACAGGACTTAGAATTAAAAAGCATTACTCCTTTAACCGTTTTTCTCGGTCCTAATGGGAGCGGAAAATCTACCATATTTGATGTCTTTGCTTTCCTCTCTGAATGTTTTACTGTTGGTTTAAAAAAAGCTTGGGACAGACGGGGAAGATTTAAAGAATTAAGAACCAGAGGACAAGAAGGTTACATCATTATCGAATTAAAATATCGAGAAAAATTGGCATCACCTTTAATTACCTATCATTTGGCTATTAATGAAGCTAACAATCGCCCTTATGTTGCCGAAGAATGGTTACAGTGGAGACAAGGAGCGAAGGGCAAACCTTATCGCTTTTTAGACTTTAAAGAAGGGGAAGGAATAGTGATTAGTGGAGAAAATCCCCAAGAAGAAGATGAACGAATTTCTGAACGATTAGACTCCCCGGAATTTTTAGCTGTTAGTACCCTCGGACAATTGGCCAAACATCCCCGGGTTAGTGCTTTGCGTCGTTTTATCACAAGTTGGTATCTTTCCTACTTAACCGCAGATAATACTCGCACTCAACCAGAAGCAGGAGCGCAAGAAAGATTATCGCCAACTGGTGACAATTTACCTAATGTTATTCAATATTTAAAAGAAGATCATCCTCAACGATTAGAATCTATTTTACAAACCCTTTCTCGTCGAATTCCTAGATTAGAAAAAGTCGAAGCATCTATTATGCCGAATGGACAGCTTTTACTTCAAATTAAAGACGCACCTTTTCAAGAGCCAATTCTTGCCAAATTTGCCTCCGATGGCACTTTAAAAATGTTAGCTTATTTAACTATATTATATGATCCAAGCCCTCCGCAATTACTGGGAATAGAAGAACCAGAAAATCATCTTCATCCCCGTTTATTACCTGAATTAGCAGAAGAATGTCGGGCAGCGACCGCAAGTACACAATTAATGGTAACAACTCATTCTCCCTTTTTTGTAGATGGTTTGAAACCAGAGGAGGTTTGGGTACTTTATCGAGATGAAAATGGTTTTACTCAAGCTAAACGTACTTCAGCAATGCAAGGAGTTAAGGAATTTATTCAAAATGGTGCTTTGTTGGGTCAATTATGGATGGAGGACTATTTTGATGTGGGGAATCCTAGCATTTAAGTTTAATAGCAAAGGAGGAAAAAAGTGCATCTTGAATTTTTAGTTGAAGAATTTTCTACCCAAGAATGTTTAAATCAAATTTTACCTAAAATATTATTTGAGAATGTCACCTATAAAATTCATGCCTTTCGAGGTAAATCCGATTTAATCAAAAAACTACCGGAGCGATTAAAAGGCTATCAATGCTGGATACCCGATGATTATCGAATCATTATTCTTGTAGATAGAGACAATGAAGATTGTCAAATGCTCAAAGAAAAGTTAGAAAATATTGCCCAACAAACAGGACTGATCACCAAAACGATTAGTGAAGATAAAAAAACATTTCAGGTGTTAAATAGAATTGCTATAGAAGAACTAGAAGCTTGGTTTTTTGGTGATATTCAGGCTATAGTCTCAGCCTATCCCAAAGTTTCTACTAATGTGGGACAGCAAGCAAAATACAGAAAACCCGATGAAATTACGGGCGGAACTTGGGAAAACTTAGAAAAGATACTTCAAAAGGCTGGGTATCATCGAGGAGGTTTAGAAAAAGTGAAAGCAGCCCGAGAAATTTCTCAATTTATGACTCCTGCTCATAATTGTTCTCCTAGTTTTCAGATTTTTTATCAAGGTTTATTGGCGATGATTAGCTAAGGATATTTAGGAAAGTAAATGATGAAACTGCTAGATCACTGTCAAGGATAAATCGATTTTTAACTGTTGAATAAATTGTTGCATAATTGTTCAAAATTCGGTGTTTAACTATAGCGTTTCCTAAGCTAGTGAGGTACACCTATTTTTCTTCCCTTTTGCATGAGTGCCTAAAACCCATAACTTTTGTACCTCAGCAGACTGAAAAACGCTATAAATCTTATTGAAAAAGAACGTAGGTTGGTTTGAAGCATGAAACCCAACCCTCTCCTGATTCTACCGCAATTTTAACAGCGATCGAGTTATACTAAATCTTATTTAACAAGTATAGAGTGGCAAGTGGGAAGTGGGTTTTTAAAGTTGGATTGGCAGTTAATGATACTATCAAAAATCAATTTAGTATAAGCTTTCATTGTATTGGGAAAAACTTCAGCAGAATAGTTCATCCTTCCTAGCTAATTAACTAATAAGGACAAGTTAGGGAAAAGATTTCCCTAACTTGTTCCCTTTTGCGATAAGATAATTAATATAACTTCAAGGAGACTGCTCTATGAATATTCGTATTGGTAACGGCTACGATATCCACCGATTGGTAACAGGAAGACCTTTAATTTTAGGAGGAGTAGAAATTGCCCATACTGTCGGGTTATTGGGTCATAGTGATGCCGATGTCTTAACCCACGCTATTATGGATGCCATGCTGGGGGCGCTTAGTTTAGGCGATATCGGTCATTATTTTCCCCCCACAGACCCGCAATGGCAAGGGGCGAATAGTTTAAAATTATTAGAACAAGTTAATCAATTAATTATCGATAAAGGTTGGCAGATTAATAATATTGATTCGGTAATTGTCGCCGAAAAACCGAAAATGAAATCCCACCTTATTGCGATGCGAGCCAAGTTAGCAGCAACTCTCAAAATTAATCCGGAACAGGTGGGAATTAAAGCCACTACTAACGAACAATTGGGACCGGTAGGACGAGAAGAAGGTATCGCAGTTTATGCCGTGGTTTTATTGGTTAAGGAGTAGGTTAAATACGGTGTTTTCCCTGCTATTCTCCCAGCCATTCTTCCCTGGTAATACCCGCTTGATTGAGAATGCGTTTTAACAGTCCTACCCCTATTTCACCTTGATGAGGATTGGGGATAATTATCGTTAAATTATCGCGACGCATTTGAGGGTGTTTACCCCCAGCGTAGGGACCGTCAAACCCAAGTTCTCGTAATCTTTGAACTAGATTAAGCCATGATATGGCGGTTAATTTAGGCATATCTTAAATTGAAGACATGGGTTGAGGAAGGAGATTAAGATCTATTCCTGCTAACAATGGAATTGGCAAACCTAAACACAGACGCAAAGCAATCCAATCGCTTAAAGCTTCGCGCAATTCTTGCCGGCAATCTTCTAGATTGGCGTGATTTGCCCAAACTCCCTGAAGGGGTGGAATTTCACCCCAATAAGTGCCATCTTCTTCGATGATTTCGTATTGAGCCAATGCCATCGCTTGATCAATATAACTGGCTAACATGGTTGTACTATTGGTAAAGCTTACTTACTATATTAAAGCAAATGTTTCCCAGCAGCCAGCTGCATTGGATTCGCCTTCAGATTATGATCAGGTAAGATGGTCAATAACCTGAGTTGTCTGGAGTGTTAATCTCGTTGGCTCGAAACTATAATGAATACACCACAAAAGATCATCAAAAAAATCTTGAAAGAATACCATCAATCGCCATCTTCAGTAGCTAATTCGACCCATAATCGGGTTACTGCCAAGAAGCTAACCGATTCCTTCCCGATTTTTGTCTAATCCCTAACTGCTAAATTCTCTCTATGACTGCCATTATCCAACAAATAAAAGAGCGTTTTTCCCAATCCCTAGTTAAATCCTTTGGGGAAAACTTCGCTGATACCGATCCTCTAATTGTGGCCGCTAGTAACCCCCGTTTTGGCGACTATCAATGTAATATTTCCCTCTCTTTAGCCAAAGAATTAAAACAAAAACCGCGGGAAGTGGCGGCAACATTACTAAAAAATCTAGAGATAGATGATCTCTGTCAACCCCCCGAAATTGCCGGACCCGGTTTTATCAATCTTACCCTTAAACCTAGTTATCTAGAAACCCAAGTAAAAGACCTAATTATTGACAACCGTTTAGGAGTTGCTGGTGCTAACCCCAGTCAAAAAATTATTGTCGATTTCTCCAGTCCCAATATTGCCAAAGAAATGCACGTCGGTCACTTGCGATCAACTATAATTGGTGATTGTATTGCTCGGATTTTAGAATTTCGTCATCATCAAGTAATTCGTCTTAATCATGTCGGGGATTGGGGTACTCAATTCGGGATGTTAATTACCTATCTACAAGAAGCTTATCCTAGCGCTTTAACCCAAGCAGATGCCCTTGATTTAGGGGATTTAGTTAGCTTTTATAAAAAGG
>NZ_JASJFF010000956.1:0-2295 GCF_030065435.1 Microcystis sp. M53603_WE2 | reverse complement strand
GTCGCGGGATTTGCCCCTCTGTGAAGCTGTAGCCCGTCAATTAAGGGAAAATTATCAAATCATTAGCTTAGAGGATCCAAGACAGTTAAAAGGCTTATTTCGTGGGGTAGAAATGGTGATCGGAATGCGCTTTCATAGTTTAATTATGGCCGCGGCAGAAGATTGTCGTTGTTTTGCCCTTAGTTATGATCCGAAAGTGTCGCGATTAATTGCCGAAGTACCGATGCCGGGTTGGGAATTAGATCAGTTACCAGAGGCAGTTAATGATATTAGTGCCACTTGGATTGATTTTTATGCCAATGGAGAGGGATTAACCAGCGATCGCAAACATTTTTTAATCGATCGAGCTTTAATTCATCGAGAAATTTTATCTAGATTGGTGAGCTAATTTTTATGTCGAGTGCGATTACCGATGCCAGGGCTATTTCATTCTAAAAAGTCTCAAAATATGCTTAAGTCCTTGTTGTGGCATAGGTTTTGATCAAGGGGAAAGGAGGCACTCGGCACATCCCCATCCTGCTTCGGTCTCGTGTGGGGACTTCCCGTGCCATATTTTCGTTAAGGGCAGTAAAGGGATCGTTAAATCAATCAGAAATTGTTATAGCCCATTTCCTCCAGAGCCTAGCATAGAGGGGAAACCTCCTTTATCCCTAGGTAATTGCATGAATGGACTACAACAACAGATTATCAGTCTTGAGCAGAAAGTCGAGCGTTTACAGGATATTGTCGAAAGCCTCAGCCAGCAAATTGCTATCCTAGCTGGGGATAAATCGAGTCATTCCCGGCGAGAATCTCTGGAAATGGTCGGTTTTTCCGAGTTATCCGATAATAGCCTCTACGATCATAAAGATATTCTCCGGGATCACGGTGGCAAACAAGCGCCAGCTGTCAATGGCGATAATTCTTTTGCCGATGAAATCCAAATTCGCCGATTAACGGCACAATTGACAGCGGCCTACAATCGCATTGCCGCCCTCGAAGAACAATTACTCAGCTATCGCATCCATTCCTAGTTAATTGCTGCCCAGAGGATGGGGTAAACTGGGCAAGGTGGGATTAGTCGGCAAATTGGGCAAAGGATTGCTATTTTCCAGGGTGGGATTATTAGCCTCCCCCGATAGAGTCGCTAAAGCCACACGATCACCGCCTACCTGTCGCAGTAGGTCTAAAACCCCAACCACTTCGTTATAACTGGCATTTCTGGAGGCATTCAGTACCATCAGTCCATTGGGACTATATTGATGATAATTCTTGATCGCCTCGAACAACTGGGCGCGAGTCACCATTTGTTTTTCGACGTAGAGTTGTCCGAAATCATCGAGACTAACCACCAACATTTCCCGCATCGGGGTGGTGGCGGTACTAGCTTTCGGTAAATCGAGACTGATAGCCTGTTGGCGAGATAATCCCACTGCACCGAGAATAAAGAAAGTGAGGATACAGAAAATTACATCGATCAAGGGAATGATATTAACCTGCACATCCTCTTGAATGCGGTGTTGATCATGCCATAATTTGAGCGGACGAGCCGTAATATGGCTACTTTTTGGCTTTTTGTGGTTAAGAGATTTAGTTTCGGCCATGCTTGATAAGGGAGAGATTTAGCGATCGAGAGGTTTTTCTAGGTTAGCACTGAGGGCGTATTGTTGGTCTTCTTGGTGTAACCAGCGTTGGCGGTAGATAATTTCTAAATCACTGCCGGCCTTGCGAAAAATTCGGGCTTGATTGAACCAGAGTCCCTGAAAAACACGATAGAAAGCGAGGCTAAAAATAGCGACAATTAGGCCGGTAGCGGTGGAAATTAAAGCTTCACTAATACCTAAAGTTACTCCCGCCGTCGAGGAAGTTCCCAGGTCACTTAATTGAATATTGGCCAAAGAGGTAATTAAACCGAGTACCGTCCCTAATAATCCTAACAGGGGAGAAAGGGCAATGACTGCCTCAAGGATTTTATCGCCCCGTTTCATTAGGGATAATTGTTCATCGGCAGCCGATTCGAGGGCAAAGTGAAAAACCTCTGGATCTGGATTTTCTAAGCGCAGGGGTGCGTAGAGATAGCTACCAATGGGGTGATTGCGGGAATCTCCGGCGACTTTTGCCGCCAAATCCCAGTTACGGATGGCGGATTCCATAATGCGATTTAAAATCTGGCCCTCACTGAGGAGAGTACGACTCCAAAACCAAATTCGTTCGATAATAGTGCTAAGAGCTAAAATAGACAGAAAAAGCAGCGGCCACATGGCCACTCCGCCTTTTTGGATTAAATCAGTTATACTCACGAGTTGTTTTGTTCCT
>NZ_JASJFF010000355.1:0-12139 GCF_030065435.1 Microcystis sp. M53603_WE2 | reverse complement strand
AGAGGTTATTCTCCTCGTAGGTCTCGATGATCTTTTGTCGCAAGTCTAAAGAATAGGGCTTCATCGGGTCGTGGCTCCTGCCTAGGTCTATAATTTATTGTCCTCTTCTATTGTACCTCATGCAAGTGCATACCGCTATATCAACCTCTGCTGTCCAGATAGGAACCTCCTCTCCCCACTGTTTCAGCAACCAGGACGCTGACAGCCTTATCTGTGCTTTTTCCTTCTCATTTTCGAGTAAATTTCTCAACTTTTCTCGGCTTAAAAATGATTTGTTAGTTGCTTCTTTTTCTAAAGCTTGACAGTCTAAATCATCAATATCTGGCCTTCTCATATAAGAACGCAACTCCTCCTGGCTACTAGCTTGGAGAAACTCTTTAGCCAATTGCTTAGTCCCCACCGTGTCTTGATATTCTTGCAGAATTTTCTCTGCATCTGCTAACTTGTCACCCGACCACAAATAATACTGGGATTTGTGACTTTTTTGCCAATTTCGGGCATCTTCATACACTTGTTTGGCTAATTCTCTACCCTTGCGAGTTTCGGTTCGCCACAGATTCAGGTTGTCCCACTTTTCAATTAAAGCTTCATGGGCCAAATCTACCCAAGCTTCTTCTTCTCGTTCAGTTTTTCCCGTTACTAAAAGGCGACCTTTTACTAATCCTTGTTTTCCTTCAATCAGTTCTTTTAAAACTTTTTTTCCTTCTCGATTATCTCCAGCTAAAGACAAGATAAAGGCTTTCGGTTGACGCAATCTGGTATCTTTTTCCCCATCTCCTATTTGCAGAAGATTCAAGAAAATTCGCTTGATTAAAGTTTTCTCGTCTTCCGTTCGCTCCTGCTGCGGTGAGTCTTTTTCATAATCCCTGTAGTGGTAAACTTTATCTGCATGACAATTTAACTCTCCTACTATCCCACCTATCGCCTGGTAAGCATCTAAAGTAACCTGATACTTTGCTTCATCTCGCCTCTGCCAAAGCTGGGTTAAAGCAAACTCTAATAATGGTAAAAATCCGGGTTCTTGTTTAATATCTTCAAGGATTTTATTGAGCAATTCTTTCGTAACTTCATAGCCTTGCAGTTTGGCTGGTTCGGTGATAGCTTCTAGCAAATCTAATCCCCTTAGACCTGGCAGGTATTCGGCGTTATTTTGAATCAATTTTCGCAAAGAATCGTAACGCAAACAGGGTTCAATGAAATCCGCCCTCATGGTAGCGACAACTGCCAGAGGAGAGTCTGGAATTGTGGCAACTTGAGTAATCAATTCAATAAAGCGCGAGCGCTCGCGCTCGCGCTCTTTCTCTGGATCAAAAGTGAATAATTCCTCAAATTGATCTACCACCAGCAAGAATTTGTGTTCGCGGGGAAAAAGTTCTAATAGCGGGTTTAAGCCTTCGCTGGCTGGATTATTGATACATTCATCCAGCAATTTTTCGCAATCTGGAAAATAGGATAACAGTAGGCTTTCTAACTTTGACAACGGCTTAAATCCAGGCTTGATCGGTTCGAGAATGTGCCATCCTAATTCTTCCAACCAGGGTATCAATCCCGCCAGAACTACCGAAGATTTACCACTTCCAGAAGCACCAATCAGAGGGACAAAATTTAGCCGATCCAGCTTAGATTTGATGTCTTCTACTACTCGCTTGCGTCCGAAGAAAAATGGGCGTTCTTTCTTAGTAAACGCCAGCAATCCTTGATAGGGACAGCGCAATTCTCCCTTCTCATCTAGTAACGGTTTCACTTCTTTAACTTGAGGTTGCGCCCCATATTTGACCAGAATTAGCGATCGCCCAACTCCCATGCGAATCGGTTCTTGACCCTTCCCTCGCAATTCCCGCGAAACAAAATCAAACAGGCGATCGACACTAATTTCTCCCGTTTTTGGGTCCGCCTCTTTTTGGGACAATCCCTTCAGTAAAGCGGCGGTGAACAAACTGTATTCCTCATCTTGCCAAGCTTGCTGTTGTGACCGACAGGCGGCGATCAGGTAGTAATCTTGCTTCTCCTTAAACGCTGAGAGGCTAGGTTCCAGCAAAGTGCGATTTTCCGGATTTTCGGGCAATAACGCCCCTGCAACGCAACAGTCTAGCATTACCACCAGATTACTCAAACTAGAACGCCGTAATAAAGGATTGAGTTCTCGGTCTAAAGAAATGGCATTTTTGCCGTCGGGTTGGCTATCGGAGGTGGCGAGATAGGCTTCCCCGTCACCGATGCGATTGATCAGGCGAAACCCGTGTCCTGAAAAGTAGATCAAGACTTCTTGATTTTTGGTCTGCTCTCCCGATAAGATTTGCTTTAAGGCTTGCAAGACTTCATTCCCCGTTACCTTTCCTGGAACAACTTCGTAGCGTTTTTCTGCGGCAATCCAGCGATTGGGTAGGCGTTCTACATTCTCAAATGTCTTGGTATTCTCCAAGAATTGAGCAACAGCTTCTGCATCTTGGGCGGGTTTGCTCAAAGATGGCAGGGAATCGTAATCGTTAATGCCGATGACGAGGGCGTACCAAACCATAGACAGTCAGCAAGGGATAGAAATATTTTTTATATTAGGTTATTTTTTGGTAAACTGCAAGGAAAGCATAGGCCCTCCCTTAGATGACCTTTTCGGCTCTTCTCGACTTTGTGTGATAATTTTTGCTTATGGAATCGTGAAATGCTTACTGGGCAAGACTTTTAGGACTATTTTGCTGATATTCTATCAGTATAGACCCCGTTTCCACACAGAAACCAGAAGAGCCCCTTTTCTTATCACCACAAGTATGGGAGAGCCAAGAAATAGTTAAGAAAAAAGTTAATTTTCAATTTTTGCATTATTTATGACTCGACTAACTCCGATCCAAATTGACGAAAACACTCTAATTTATATAGAGTCCACCGATGACCTGGAAATTCCGACCGAGACATTAAAAACCGAGGGAAGAGTTGCTAAAGGGGTAATTAATGTACCAGATAAACAGCAAATTTTACAGAATTTTCAGACAATTGAAGATACAATTCGTACTTACACTACTTACACTTTAAACGCTTTTCGCAATTTAGCCATTGCCAACATTGAGGAAGTCACTTTACAATTTGGTGTGGAAATCGGCGGTGAGGTAGGAATCCCTTATATTACCAAAGGAACCGCTAAAAGTAATTTAAATATTACGGTTAAGTGTACCTTTCCTAAGCCGCCGAACTCGTCTGATTGATGGTTCAATCTTTAACGTTTTCTGGTTTTTCCATATATTCCCAAAATAAGAGAGCCAAATAATCTTGATTAAGGTCTCTGGTCTTGATTTTGGGGATAACTGGGGAATAGATCTCTGGGGAAATCCTCGGCACTTAAACAGGTTTGTAAAGCTTGGGAGGGATTATTTTTGTCCACATCACGACTGACAGCGATAACGCACTCGGAAAAGCGACCGGGTAATAAACTTTGACGACAGGAATCTAAAACCTGTCTAGAAATCCCTAATTTATCAGGTTCCTTGGCTGTTTCGGTTTGTTTGAGGGAATTAGTGGCAAATAAGGGGGCAGCGCGATGGATATCGACTACACAATTACCTAGGTCAATAGGACGACGCACTTGAAAACAAGCTTGCAGGGCCAGATTACCATCGATCGGGGTTTTGGATTTAATCATCACCACACACCGGGATAATTCTTTAGGAATTAATGCTTCTGAACAAGCGGTGGCGGCATCTTCGGGACTGACTCCCGTGCCGACAATCTGACTGATACAGGCACTGAATTGATTATTGTTGCCAAATGCGATCGCTGTTCGGTTCATTTCTACTAAGCCAAGGGAAATAGTAGCGATCGCGCTCCAACTAGCAATTTTTTTAATATGGTTTTTCATCGTTCGCTCACACCGAGGATTTTAAGGCTAACTGGCCTTGATTTTAACAGATTCACGGGCAATGGGGGAATGGGGAGATGGGGAGATGGGGAGATGGGGAGATGGGGAGATGGGGTAGGGTTGATTCATGAATCAACCCTACCTTGAATCAACCCTAGGGAGATGGGGGGATAGGGAATGGGGGAATTCAACTAATACCCCAAAACCCTAAAACCCCAACCCCTAACACCCAAGGATCAAAATTAGTATTCTGGTACAGTGGAATCGACTTCGCGACTCCAGGCACTGATGCCACCTTTGACGTTAATTCCTTCGATACCTGCCTCTTTGAGGATAGCGAGGGCCTTAGCGGAACGTCCCCCCATCTTACAATGGGCGATGAGACGATAACCGTTGACTAATTCCTTAATTTTGGGAATTGCCGCACCATTCTCGATATCGGGTAGGGGAATTAACACCGAGTTGGGGATATTAGCGATTTGGTACTCGTTGGGATTACGCACATCGATGAGAATGTAATCATTGGCATTGCTGTCAATTAGTGCTTTTAACTCTACTACGGTCATTTCTGTCATTTTTTGCTGTTCTGCTGCTTCTTGTGCCTTCGCTTGCGGGATACCGCAGAATTGTTCGTAATCAATTAATTTTTCAATGACGGGACGGATGGGATTCGGGCGCAATTTTAACTCACGGAATTTCATTTCCCAAGCATTGTAAAGCAGTAAACGACCACTAAGGGTATCCGGTGCGCCGAGGATAATTTTAATGGCTTCTGTGGCTTGAATTGTGCCGATTACTCCGGGTAAAACTCCTAAAACACCGCCTTCCGCACAGGAGGGAACCATCCCCGGTGGTGGCGGTTCGGGATAGAGATCGCGGTAGTTGGGACCGCCTTGGTAGTTAAAAACGGTTGCTTGTCCTTCAAAGCGGAAAATTGAGCCATAAACGTTGGGTTTGTCGAGAAGAACACAAGCATCATTAGTCAGATAACGGGTGGGGAAATTATCCGTCCCGTCGATGACTACATCATAGGGGGCTAAAATGTCAAGGGCATTTTCGGAACTTATGCGGGTTTCGTACAAATCCACCTGACAATAGGGGTTAATTTCTAGAATTCTGTCCTTAGCGGAAACAATTTTCGGTTTACCTACCCAAGAAGTGCCGTGAATAATTTGACGTTGCAGATTGGAACTATCGACGATATCGAAGTCAACAATACCGATTCTACCGATGCCAGCCGCCGCTAGATAGAGTAAAAGCGGGGAACCGAGTCCCCCGGTGCCGATGCAGAGAACACTGGCGGCTTTTAGTTTTTTTTGACCTTCTAAGCCCACTTCGGGCAGAATAATGTGTCGAGAGTAGCGTTGAACCTCCTCTTTGGAAAGTTCGATCGCCGCGAGATTAGGATTTAGCATAGATTGGGTAAATAGTGAAACCTCACTCGATTCGGGCTAGAATTTCGTCTCAGCACGGTTTAGAGACAAAAATCAGGAAGACTCGATCGCTTCCTGGATTTTTAATTCTTTCTATGCCTATGATAGTGTGAGGGTCTGGCTCCGTGTTGTTAATATTAGTTAACTTTCCCCTGCTACTTGGGCGCGGTATTCACTAGCGGAGAGGGTATCAGCCAAGGCAGTATCGGGATTTTCTACCCGCACTTTTAATAACCAACCCTCCCCGTGGGGATCATCGGCAATTAATTCGGGGGAGTCAATCATCGCTTGATTGCGATCGACTACGGTCCCCGAGACGGGAGGATAAAGATCTTCTACCGCTTTTACCGATTCGATCGTGCCGAAACTACTACCTACTTCCAGCGCCTCTCCCAATTCGGGCAATTCTAGAAACACGATATCACCCAATTGATCGACGGCAAAAGCACTAATTCCCAAGGTAGCGATTTCACCTTCGAGTCTGACGTATTCGTGGGTTTCTAGGTATCTCAAATCCTCGGGATATTCCAGTTCCATCGTCTGTCTCTAAATATTTACAGCATCAGTTAGTTTACTAGATCTCTTGGGGAAAATGTTCATCGGCTAGGGCTGTTTTATTGCCGATCGCTGCCTAGGGTTTGGTGAAAAAGTTTTTCCTGGTGGCAGGGTGTGGGGTGTGGGGTGTGGGGTGTAGGGTTTTACCGATTTTGAGGAGGTCAATTACCTAATTTTCAGGGAAAAAGTCCCTAAAATTTTCCCCCCATCACTCCAAGGGTCGGCACTTTTTGAGGGAAAAAAAGTCTGAAAACCTTATCCAACCAAGTTTTTAGATTTATTCAGCCAACCCTACCTAGACAAAATTAATTACACCGATCGAACCCTGATTAAACAGCTAGAATTGGTCTAGGTTGATCGGGGAACACCGGAACACTGGAACAATAACCGGTTTAAATACCTCCTAGCCTACTTAAGTAGGGAGGCACAATTATTTGTAGGATGGGTTAGCGGTAGCGTAACCCATGCGGGCGTTGGGTTTCATGCTTCAACCCAACCTACGTTCATCTTATATTTAATTCCACCCACCCACTTATGTTAAATTCCATCTTAGAGCCTCGTGGTGGCGAACATCAAACCATAAGAGCCTTTTTTGAGCCAAAAAACATCGCTGTGGTGGGATTTAATCGCCAAAATCCCCAACTCGATCGCACTCTTTTAAATAATCTCCATCATAATCCCGGTCAGCACCGTCTTTATCTAGTTAATCCTCACCCCGAAAACTGGCTCGATCTTCCCAGCTATAGCAGTTTACCAGATATCCAGGCGGCGATCGATCTGGTAATTATCACCGCCCCCGCTCCCGAAATTCCCGCTATTATCGCCCAATCTGTCGAAAAACAGGTTAAATGCGCCCTGATTCTCTCCACGGGTTTTCGGGAAACCGGCCAGATGGGGGAAAATTTACTCAGGGAAATTAAAGCGATCGCTGGTCAAAAATTACGCATCATCGGTCCCCATAGCTCAGGAATCTGCAATATAAGACAAAATCTTAACGCCACCTTTTCCCCCATCCTGCCGAAAACCGGTTCAATTGCCCTGATTAGTCAAAGTGGCGCGATCGCTGCTGCCGTGCTTGATTGGAGTTTAAGCGAAAATGTCGGTTTTAGTCACTTTATCTCCCTCGGAGTCCTTTTAGATGTGGATTGGGGCGAATTACTCTATTATTTGGGAGACGATCCCCAAACCAAAAGCATCGTTATCTACTTGGAATCCCTGAATAATGCCCGCTCTTTTCTGTCCTCAGCCCGAGAAGTTGCCCTAAATAAACCAATTATCGCCATTAGTCGCCACAGTACCGACTTTGACCCCACTTCTCTTTCCCATGCTGGCAAATTGACCAGCGATCAGCTAACTCTCTCCGCTGCCTTTGCTCGCTGTGGCATCGTGGAAGTACAAAGACTGGCCGATCTCTTGAATATCACGCAAGTTTTAGCGAAAATTCCCCGATTTCCCCGGGGAAAACGCTTGACAATCATCAGCAATGGTGTTGCTCCCGCTCTTTTAGCGGCCTCGGCTTTACTGGCGGAAGATGGACAACTGGCAACCCTTACCCCCGCAACGATCGAAAAACTAGCTCCTCTTGTTCCCGCGGATATTGTCCCCCAAAATCCCATCGATCTGCGTCGCGGCAGCGATCCCGATAGCTACGCTCGCGCCCTAGAGATCGCTTTAGCGGATGCACATACCGACGCGGTGTTGATGATTCTCTCGCCTCGCTTTAACACCGATCTGCGAGAAATTGCCCGTAGCATCGCCTCAATCGCTCAAAATAGCAAAAAACCCATTTTAGCAAGTTTGATGGGGGGAGAGGGCATTGCAGAGGGAGTAGCGTTATTAAATCAGCAGGGTATCCCCACCTATCGCTATCCCGATTCGGCGGCCCGGGTGTTTAATTTGCTCTGGAAATATGAAGAGAATCTGCGCGGTCTTTATCAAACGCCAATTTTAACCAATTCTCAGGAAAATGGCTCCGATCGAGTTTTAGTTAGCCAGATTATCGAGCAAGCAGGGGATAGAACAATTCTCAGTGAGCCAGAGTCTTTAGATATACTCAAAGCTTATGGAATCCCTGTTATTGTCACTAAAATTGCTGAAAGTGCCGCAGAAGCAGTTAATCTCGCTGAATCTCTCGGTTATCCCGTGGTGATGAAACTGCATTCCCAGACGATTATCCATAAAAGCGCGGTGGGTGGGGTACAATTGCCGCTTTTTTCCTCTATGGCAGTGGCACAAGCATATCAGGCGATCGAAGCTAATATTACCGCACAAGTGGGTGGGGAGCATTTTCTCGGGGTGAGTATTCAACCGATGTTAGAAATCGATCGAGGATATGAGTTAATTATCGGCTCTAATTACGATGATCAGTGCGGACCGGTGATAATTTTCGGTACTGGCGGCCGTTTAGTCGATATTTTTCAAGATTACGCCACCGCTCTACCTCCTTTAAATACTAATCTCGCTCGCCGACTTTTAGAAAAAACCAAGATTTATCGGGCTTTTAACGGGACAAATGGGCTTAAATCGCTTAATTTAGCGAATTTGGAGCAAATAATCGTTAGATTTAGCCACCTGGTTAGTGAACAACCTCGCATTAAAACTATCGATATTAATCCCTTTTTTGCCGATTCAGAGCAATTAATCGCCCTTTCCGCCTCTATCCTTCTTCATCCTCCAACTACTCCCCCAGAAAAGTTATCTCATCCGGCGATTCGTCCCTATCCCGAACATTATATAGGTCCTTGGACGACGAAAAGAGGATTAAAGGTGCTAATTCGTCCGATTCGGGCAGCGGATGAGCCTTTAGTGCGACAATTTCACCATTATCTCTCGGAAGAAACCATTTATTATCGTTATTTTCATCTTGTCAATCTCGATCGCCAAACCGCTTATGATCGTCTTACGCGCATTTGTTTTATCGACTACGATCGAGTAATGAGCTTAGTGGTAGAGATTAATAACGATCAGACGGAAGAACCAGAAATTATCGCTATAGGACGCTTAAATAAACTGCACGGCGTTAATGTGGCGGAATTTGACCTATTAGTTAGGGATGACTATCAAGGTCAGGGTATTGGTACTGAATTACTACAGCGTTTGGTCACTATTGGCAAAAAGGAAGGACTAGAGGGAATTGAAGGGGAAATTTTAAGTGATAACCGCGCTATGCAGATGATAGCCGCTAAAGTGGGGTTTTCTCTCTATAAAACTGCCGATTTTGTCAAAGTGGAACTTGAATTATGAAGCCTTTTTTGATAAGCTGATCACTAATTCTCTGGCTGAATTGTTTGGGCTAATCCTTGCTCTAAAGTAAAGGGAGGTTGCCAATTCAGGGTTTTTTGAATATAGCTAGAGTCAACGGCAAGAGAACCAAGCAAGCGATCGATATTATAGCTGTTAAAAGGGAGATTTTTCCCTGTTATGGATTCTACTCTATCACCCAGATAACCTAAGAATCTAAGTAAGGTAGTGGGGACGGGCAGCAATCGACAGGGTTGTTGAATTTGTTGAGCAATGAGTCGAATTAATTGGGGAGTCGAAACAGCTTGGTTATCGCTAATTAAAAAGATTTGATTCGCGGCATTAGGATGATCTAAACAGGTAATAATGGCAGCAACCAAATTACCCACAAAGACAAAACTACGACGATTTTTGATCGCACCAAAAGGTAAAGGTAATCCCCGTTTAATTAGTTTCATCAAGCGCTCCATATTAGCACGATTGCCTAGTCCGTAAACGAGAGTAGGACGAAGGATTGTCCAAGTCATGTTACTATCTTTGGCGAGGTTAATTAAAGCTTGTTCTGCTTGCAGTTTACTACGACCATAGGGACTATCAGGGTGACAGGAAGAATTTTCGTTAAGAATATCATCACTTTCGGCAGCCATAGCATGAATAGAACTGACAAAAATAAAGTGCTTAACTCCCGCTTTTAGCGACTGCTTAACTAGGTTAATAGTCCCCTTCGTGTTAACTTTTATAAATGCTGCTTCTGGATTGGATATAGTCTCATGAAGGATATGAGCGCGTCCTGCTAGATGAATAACGGTATCAATGCCTAGCAATGCTTCTTGCCAATCGGTTATATCATCAATTTCACCCACCTGAATAGCCTTAATTGACAGGGCTGCAGGAAACTCAAATTTCTGGCGAATTGCAGCTGTTATCTGGCAGTTATGTTGATGTAAAATTGGCAGTAAGTTGCTGGCAATAAAGCCATTAGAACCTGTAACTAAAACGTTTTTCATTATTAATTATTCAATTAAGTTTAGTAAAGTTTCCAACCATGTTTATTGAAAAAATACACAGCCGATTGAGCAAAAACTATAGCCAGTTTAGTAGAGTTGTGCGCTCCTCTTGCCCAATGATGATAAATATTGACATGGGGATAAAGTATGGTTTTGTATTTTTTAGACATTCTGATGGTCAAATCATAATCTTCAAAATACATGAACATATTTTTATCAAAATAGCCAATATCATCTAAATATTTTCTGTTAAATAGCATAAAACAACCACTAATAATCGGTACTTCTATTATCTGGTTATAGCTGATATCTCGCATTTCATACCAGTCCAATCTCTTTTTAAAAAGAAATTGCATTTTTCGAGGAATAAAACGTCTAATAAATAAAGTCAAAACCGTAGGTTGACGCTTGCAAAGGTATTGGATGTCCCCGTTAGGGTAAGATATTTTTGGAGTAATCAATCCCACATCTTGATGCTTATCGAGGTAGTGAATAAGCTCAGTTATCACATTATTATCAAAATAAACATCTGGATTGATAACTAAATGATAGTCATAATTTTTGGCCTTAGTAATAGCTAGGTTATGTCCTTGACCAAAACCAGTATTGTTACCATTATTGAAGTAATAATCTATATCGTATTCCTGAAAATTATCAAAGATTTTTTTGAGTTCATCGGTGGGAGAATTATCTACTACTGATAAATTAATTTCTATGGGTGTGCTGAACAGAGATTTAATTGCTTGAATAACTATCTCTGGATCATTTTTGTAAAGGACAAGGGAGGCCGTAAGTTGCATAAATATCTAAAGCTATCTTTTACTAAAAAGAGTATCCAAACAATTCTATATCTTCCTTGAGATGTTCACTAATAATATTTTTAGTTTCTTCGTTATAATAACTCCTGTAGTCTCGCTGACGTTGAGGATTTTGATTGACGGTTGCTAGTTTTACTTTTGGTAACTTAAGCAATTATAGTATTCTCTCATAGTCTTTTTGTCAAGTTTCAAATATAGTTAAAACATTCCCAGTCATTTAAGATAATTTTTCTCAGAGATTTCTCCAAAGACGACAACGCTACTTTGGGATTACGGATAAAAAGAGAGTTGTATTTGCAGGAAATTAACATTTTATTCTCATCTCCAGTTGATTTTTTAGTGACAGTTATAGAACTACATTTTTTTTGCTATGATAACCTTCTGATCTTCAATTACATTGCGCGTCGAGTTTACTAGACGTATTTCAGCGTGAAAGCCACAACTTTCTAACCGTTCAGTTATATCCAATCCGTAATTTCTGAAGGCAAGAACTCTTCCCTGTCCTCGAATCCGATCGCCATGATACTCAGGTTCAAGCTGATGTATGATAGTCCCATCAGGCTGTAAGAAACATCTTTCAACTGTTTTCGGGTTATCTGATAAAGGCACGGTAAAAATAAAATATCCATCTTTTTTTAAGACTCTGTAAATTTCAGAAAAACCCTTGCTGTCATCAGGAACATGCTCAAAAACTTCGGTAGAAGTCACTAAATTAAAAGATTCGTCGTTGAGAAGAAGATTTTGAACGTCTTGACAGACAACAGAGTTCTTCATCAACCCTAGAGGTACATCATCAAAGTATTCAGAAAAGTATAAATTTTTAAATTTACCCTTTAAGAATTTATACAAAGCTCCGCGAGAAGACAACTCGTAAACAGAGGTACTGGTTGAAAAATTTAGAGATTCAATTGTCAAACCAACTGCTCTATGAATTTTAGTAGATCTACAGTTTAAACAACGAGTACCAAAATATCCTGGATGTATCCGAACCACCACAGAACCGCATAAATTACAAATCCCAATCATCTAAATAGAGCCTCCTTTTATTTTTATGTATGGTTATAGTTCATAATTTTTAATTAGCAGCAATTAATTTTTTGGTTCTTCGTTACTTGGTATGGTTCGATAGGGGGGCATAAATCGACTAAATCCTTATCTGGTAAGAGACTTAATTGATTAGTTTGCTCTAGAGCAAAAACAATTGACAAAAATCGCTAAATGCCTTTCTATGTAAGGGTT
>NZ_JASJFF010001337.1:0-8888 GCF_030065435.1 Microcystis sp. M53603_WE2 | reverse complement strand
TGAGGTAGTCAGTTACCTAATTTTCAGGGAAAAAGTACCTGAATTTTACCCCCGATCACTCCAATGGCTGGCACTTTTTGAGGGGAAAAAAGTCCAAAAGTCTTATCCAACAAGGTTTTTAGATTTATTCAGCAGACCCTAAGTAGTCGTGCAAAATTAATTTCCTAGTCGAGACGGGAGACGGGAGACGGGAGACGGGAGACAGCTATTAGGGATCGGATTTGAGTTTTCAGTTCACTGTTTCCTCACACCAGAAGTCTGACGGAGTAGTGGCTTAGATGTGTAATGAATTTTGCTTAGGTACTTAAGACAATCTTATCCTAAAAAGATATTAACAACGGTTCTAACTTAATTTATGGGAACACCTGTCTCATTTTCGAGGTTTGCAAGTTCAACAAGATTATCATGTTATCAATCTTTGGTAAGTGTCAGTGGAATAGGTTTTTAATCAATCTCTTAACTCTCTACTGCGTTTTACCCCCATTAATAGCTGTTTTAGAACAATTGCCTTGGTATCAAGAACTTTTAAACCGAGGGCGTAAACAAGACCCAATTAAAGGTATAGCATCAGGAGATAAGTTCATATATCGGATAGTTCGGAACTAATTCGTTTAACTGGCCATGGAGCAAATAGTTGATTCCAACTTTCAATATTAAGAACTAAGCAAATTTCATAGAACTTTCGCTTCCATCGAGGAGTTTCTCTCCCCATTGGGGGTAATTTTTCCTTAATTTTATCTGTCAAATTAATTAGTAGAGCTTGGTCTAAAGTGACTAAGCAAATATAACGAATTGGTTTGTTAACTTCATTCTCAGCCCAACGATAAATAAAAGAATCTATAAATTTTTGAGCAAATGTATCGGCTAATTCCCCTTTTTCTAGCTGTTTCAAAAACTTTTCTTTTCCTTTTGTTTGAGCATTAGGATTACTGGGATCTTTTATCTCAATAAAAATTAATGTTTCCTCAATCTCAACGATGAAATCCACTCGACCCATTTGACCAATACCATGATAATTGGGTAGATTGGCATCCATTTGGTCAAACACGAAACCATTTAATGCGTCTGTAAACTCTATACTTAGATCACCTTCTGTTAACGTTAATCCCATTTAATTTAGCTCCTTAAATATTGTTTAAGTTGTTCATTGGTTAAATCCGTATAAGTATCTGAAATTCGGTTCGGGTAAATTTCTAGATATTCATGGGTGCTATTAACCCTTAATTGATTATTTTCCTGATCCCGATAAAGACTATGATAAGTAATCTTATCATCTTTCTTTTCATCAATTAGTAAATCAAACCATTTTAAAAAAACATAATCATGAGTAGCCACTATAACTTGTTGACCATTACGAGATAATTCTAGTAAAATTTCTACCAATAGCCTCATTAATTTAGGGTTAATATTTCCTTCCGGTTCATCCCAGAATAATGTCCCACTCATCCCCGGTTGAATTGCACCCGTTTCTAATAACCTAGATAATACTCCCATCTTGCGAAAACCTTCAGCGATTGCATTAACAGAATATTCTATATTTTTGACTTTAAAATTTACCCTACCTCCTCCATAAAAGATAAATTTTCCCCCACAAATATTTTTAATTTCTTCCATCGCCCATTTAGATTTTTCCTGAAGATTTTCAGACCGGATAACAGGTAAATCTAGCAGTGACCATAGATCTCGATAGGTTTCATCAAAATTCATTTGATACCTATCGTAGAGACTAAGCATTCCCTCCATAAAAGATAAAGATTCTTGAGCAGGAATAAAAACTGGAGTTTGTTGGTATTGCTCATAATTTTTATTCTCGATAATATGCACAGATTGGGAACTCTTAGAAAAACTAATTTTCAGCGTTTGCTCTAGGGAAAAGTTAATAGTACATTCTGCCCTTTCTTCTGCTCCCGTGTGATAAAGTTTTCCTAATTTATTATTTAAAGGAAGAAAAAGACGAATTAACCGCTCGGTTAAAAAATCCCTTAAATCAGACTCCTCCATCTCCGATGGCTGTTTAAACAGTTTATACCCAGAACTAAGGGCATAAGCAACTTTTAACAAATGAGTTTTTCCCGTCCCATTTTCTCCAATAATGACGTTAATCTTCGGAGAAAAATCAATTTTTAAACGTCGAAAAGCTGTAAAATTTCTCAGTTCTAATGATGTAATCATCTTTTCATCTCAATCAAGAAATCGGTAATCTCTATATCGTGGTAAATAGTTCCCACACCCCACACCCCACTTCTCAAATTTGAATCCGTTTACCTTCCTTAATTTCTGCTATTAAAGCCTCACGCATTGCCGAGAGATACTCCTCCACATCCGCCTCATCTGCCAGCCATGCCTTGCCAAAATTAATCTTAATTGTCTGACTGGGTATATATTGAGTTTCTGACTCCTTAACCCGACGGGTTGCCTGGGAAGAAACCCCATCAACCCCCGTCAACTTAGTCATTTTTGAGAGTAACCGAGGATAGGTATCCGTTTCAAACTTCTGACGGGTACTGCGAATCATAGCAATCAAATCTTCTTGAGCAATAGAATCACAACAATCCTGAAAAGATTTCAGAATTTCCTGCTGTTGCACCGGAGAAAGTTGGGAAAACTCGGCCATTTTACCCATTCGCTCTTGTAACAACCCGATTTCTTCCTGTGCTTGTTCCACTTCCTTGGTAACTTCGCTAGAAATTTCTGCCTCTACCGACTCTATTAACCCCTTTACCTGCTGCATCCGGCTTCCTTTAAAGCATTGGGTATCCGTGAGAACTGTTCTCAGTTGAGATAGATTATCGCTGTTGATATAACTAAAATTGGGCTTTTGAGTCTCTAATAACAGTTTAGCCCGATCATAAATCCGTTTTTGTTCCCCCTGCATAAAACTCAGAATCGGCTCTATTACATTCTCTTTAAGATCTAATAACTCATCCTCTCGTTCGGTTAAATCGGTAAGATACCAATCATAAGGCTGATTACATACATCATTCAGGGTTTGTCGAGCCGGTTCTAAAGCCGATAAAAAAGGATATTTATCCATTTCTGAGAGTGTTTCTCGAATCAATTGGCTGAGTTCCTTAAATGCTGCTTGCGTTTTCTGATAAATAGCTTTAGGTTCATTATCTCCACAGGGTTGAGCAAAAAATTCCTCATAAAAATCCTTAAGTTTTCGTACCTGTGAAGAGGTAAATTTCTGTTGTGGCTGTAGTAAAATATTACTATAATTACGGGACTTACAAATAGCCTCAACTAATGCCCCTCCTTCCAACAAATTGCCCTCTCTTTCCACTTTTAGCTTACCTCTGGCGCACAGTTTGGCAACCATACATAAAATCGCCCCCTCACTCCACCCATAGGGTTTACGTTGAAAATTATCGGTTAGAGACTTCATAGATGTCCTTAACCCCTTTTCTTTATCCTTTTGAGTAAAGTTAAAAACCTCTTTTTCTGGTTCACTTAAATCCTTGAGATCATTACTAAATAAACCCTCTTGAGACGGTTCTAAAAAGTGCTTAAATTGTTCGACTTTATAAGTCACTCCCCCTAACATTTGAAAGTTATGATACACCTCGGCAATTAATTTCTGAAACCCTAAAATAATTCTACTTTGAGCATCACTACTGCCAATCTCTAACTCCCTTCCCGATACAAATAACTTAGCCTGTCCTAATAAACTTTTCAGACTGTTTTTAATCTTTTCGTAATTTTGTTGATTGCTTTGATTTTTTTGATTCAAAATACTTTTAACTTCTTCCTGATGAGTGACAGATATATTCTGTTGAACATACTTTTCTGTTCTTTTATACATGGTTAAATCTTTCATTAAAGGCTGATTAGAAGGGATAATAACTAATAACTCATCCCGTCCCATATTCTCCATCTGTAGGGCTTTTTCTTGCTCATGTTGCCAGAAAAAAGGAGTGATGATTTGAATACTTAACTCGTATTCTCGTTTATAAAGTATTCCATCAATCTTACGGGAGAATTGATAATCTTGTGTCCCCTCTTGATTGCGAATTTTTGCGGTTTTGAGAATCTCCTCAAAAATTAAATTATTTAAGGCATCTAAAATCCTATTATCTTCTAATTCTGTATTTTTAATCTCCTGCTCAATGTCTTTTTCCTTGTCCGTTAAATACTCATACAAGTCCCCCGTTCTCTGAATGTAGGTTTGATGTTCAAGCAGGTTTAACCCTTCCTGAACTCGATTTTGTAGGTGGGAAATATCCTGTTCAAATTCCTCTAACATCAGGATAGATAAATTCTGTAAATTAGCCTTAAATCCCTCTACATATTTAACTAGAAATAATGCCTTGAGAAGACGCACGGCAAAAGGATTATTAAGATTATCTTCCGCTAAAGTAATACCACTCTGAATATTAGATTTCAACGTCGATCTAATTCCTTGAAACATTAAATCAAATGTAGCTAGATGACCAATTTCTTGCCCCTCAATTGCTATTACCACCTTACGGAAAACCGCCAACATTGAGCGTTCCCCTACCGAACTATGTTTTCCTTCAAAAGCACTATGTATAGATAATCCTCTAATAGCAGACTGGAAAAGGGTAAACTGGTAGGGAATAAAAGGATAACAATCGATAAAATGGTTTCTATCTTGAAAATTACGGAAATCCCTTGAGCCATCGGAAAAGCGAAATAAGGTAGGTAAATTATGCCGTTGTTGCTCATAAATCTGCCCGAGTATTCTAACACCATCCTCATTTTTTGTCAGCAGACGTTTCTGAATAACTTCCGCCACATCCCGGCTGGTTAATTTCATGCGATTAGCAAAACGATCTTGAATTTTAGAAAAATCCTTAGTTCGATGATTTCCCATTTCTCCTAATACCGTTTCCATGTCTTCCTGAGCGGTGACAATCACCCAAGAACGTCCCTGACATTTTGTGGCTAAACTCTCGGCAATGGTTTGTAAATTGGTCATTAATTTAACATTATCCGCAATGTATTGTCCCACCTCATCCACAAAAAAGTTTAGTCTAAAATTAGAGGATTTCTGTTCAATAAATGCTTTTACCTCTTGGGAAAAATCATCAATGGAAAGTTTATAATCCTGACGATATAAATCGAGAATATTGGTGGAATTTTCCACCGATGCACCGGTCACTTTTCCATAGGCGATCGCAATATTTTTTCTTTCTAAAATGACTTGTTCCCGTCCCCTTTCCCAGGGTTTACCAGCAACGGATTCATACTCAGTTTTAAAAGCAGTATATAACCCCCGCTCATCTAATTCTTTTTCAAACTGAGCAATATAGCCCTGTTTTCCATAATAACCCCGCGCTTCATTGAAAACCTTGCTAAAAACTGATAATAAAGCATCAAATTCTGTTTTACTGGTGACATCCGCCTTTTGATCGATATTAAATAAAATACTTTGAGCAGGAATAGCAACGGCTTTCCTTAAGTCTCTTTTAAGAATTTCATTGTTCCGACATTTGGGTAAAAATTTTTCAATTGCTTGGCTATTTTCGAGCCAGCGATCCTCTAACAACAGGGCCAATATTTTTAATAAATGGGACTTACCAGAGCCAAAAAAGCCCGATATCCAAACCCCATTAACTCCTGTATAATTGTTATAAGCTGACAAAAACTCCTCTAGGCGTTTTTCAACCTCGCCGGTAAGCACATATTCTTCTAGTTCAACGTGCAGACTCGCCTCATCATTGGCATCCGCTTTGATTACCCCTTCCATAGGACGACTAACTTGTTTCTCAAAAATTCTACTTAACTGCATAATTAGTTCTCCCTTAAACTTGGTACTCGTAAATGTTAAAAGCTCGATAATATTTGTCATCTCCTAAGAGTCCAAATAAATTGAGAGAGGCTCCCGACTCTAGGGAATAGGTGTAGGCCCCCGGAAAAAACATTACCGTCGGTTGGTTGTTGTTCGTGGTTTGGAGGTTATTAAGAACATTATGGGAACGAATATAGGGAAAAATTTGACCAACGCCCCATAAAAACAAGATATCAAACGGATTTTCGGCAATTTTTTCGCCTAGGGCTGGAATTAAATGACTCTCCGAATCTAACACATTTTGTAAAAGCTCTTTCAGTTCCCCTTTAGATATCGAGGATTCTATATCGAGAATTTGCTCAAATATCTGCCGTTCCCTCAATAAGTCAAGACAGAGCTCATAAAGATTGATCTCTAATATGCGAATCCCTTTTTGATGCAACTGACTAACCAGTTGCTTTTGCAGACGTTCCATTTCAACAGTGTCTTGAGGTGGGTAAGGACAGATAAAAAAAGGAACTTCATTGCCAATTCCCTGTTTTTTGAGAAATCGCTCTGCTGACAGAACCGATAATAAATATTCAAATCTTTGGTTGATTGCTATTGTTTCAAGAGAAGACATCCAAATTTCGCCCATCTTGTCAATAATATTAGTATGCCCATTTTATCTGAATGAGAGTCAAAATCGGCTCTCTTATTCTTTGTGTGATCAGTTTAACTTACTATAGAAGCGATCAATCTTTGTGTCCTCTGTGTCTGGAGTGGTTCCTTCCACCCCCTCGCTAGGAGGAATGTATCTGAGAATAAATTTTACCCACCAAATCCAAGAGAACCAAAATCCTGGCTTGCTGCCTACAATTTCAGGTGATTAAGGGCTAAATTCCGTTGTTGGAGAGCTAATTGATGGCTAGGCTCTAGTTGTAGGGTTTGGTTAAAGGAAACCACTGCTTCCGAGAAACATTTTAACTTGTAGAGACAACAACCCCGTTGATACCATGCCTCAGCCTTTTGGGATTGTAACTGTAAAGCCTTATTATAAGCGGCGACCGCTTCACTGAGTCGCTCTAATTCCCGTAAAGCTTCACCTTTGCTAAACCAGACATTAGCATCGGATTTAATGGCCAGGGCTTGATTATAAGCCGCTAGACCTTCCGCATAATGTTGCATCCGACATAAAATCATGCCCTTGTAATGCCATGCTTCCAGATAATCTGGCTGCAGTTGAATCGCCTTATCCCAAGATGCGATCGCATCACTGATTTGTCGTAAATTAGCTAAAGCGATGCCGCGATAAAACCAAGCCCGAGCATTATTAGTCTCTAATTGAATTACCTGATTAAAAGACCCTAAAGCTTCAGGAAAACGCCCTAATCGTTGCAAGGCCAGACCGCGATTATACCAAGCATTGACAAAATTGGGCTTTTTCCGCAGGGACTGCTGATACAATTGAACTGCTTCGCGATGCTGCCCCAAATCGAGATGCGCGTTACCGCGATAAAACAAATCCTCTGCTGAAATTTCCAGCACTAAAGCTTGTTGTTGACGCAATTGCAGTAACTCTTTTATGGCATCTAAAACTTCTGCTGCCGAGGGAAAGCGTTGGCGCCAGTCATAACGGGTCATTTTATCGATAATAACTGCTAGATCATCTCTAACATCGGCCTGATCGCGCCAAGCGATTTCTCCGGTTTCGGCATCTTCGGGCAATTGCGTCGGTTTGAGACCGGTTAAGGCTTGAATAGCGATGATTCCCACGGCATAGACATCGCTAGACAATCGCGGTTTATTTTGCGCCTGTTCACTAGGCATATAACCAGGGGTGCCAATCCCAATGGACACACTGGTCTGTTTTGCTTTTAGCCATTGAGTCCCCACTTGTTTGACTCCGCCAAAGTCGATTAAAACTAGCTTGCCCTCTTGGCGACGGATAATATTATGGGGTTTGATATCTCGGTGAATAATATTATTTTGATGGACAAAAGCGAGAACTTCCAAGATATCTTTTAATAACTGAATTACCTGACTCTCTTCTAAACGCTTACCCTTAGAGATTTCCTGACTAAGATCGTGACCATCGATAAATTCTTGAACGATATAAAAAGACTTATTTTCCTGAAAACTGGCGAAAAATTGCGGTATTTGAGGGTGATGGCCGAGTTTTTCCAAAGCTCTGGCCTCACTCTCAAATAATCCTATAGTAACTTCGTTAACCACTTGGGTGATTAACTGTTTGACCACACATTGAGGACGGCCGGGGCGATAGTTATCTTGGGCTAAAAAAGTTTGACCGAAAGCCCCTTGACTTAGGGGTTTAATAACTTGGTAACGTCCCCCGATAATTAGTTTCATGGTAGCGATAGCATTATCTTTGCCCTAGATCAGCTTGATGGGACGGTTAACAGCCAAAGGGGTTAACTTGACCAAGCCCATCTTGCCAGTTAATTGATATATTACCAAAAAATTGGGTTTAAAGCCTCGCCCTTTTAGGGCGACTTGATCTGATGTATGATATTAAGAATAGGCGGCCGGGTAAGCAACCGCTTAAAAAACCCAGTCATCAACCGATGAACGCACCTTGAAAACTAGAGTTATGGGGTTCTATAGGGGAATGCTCCTATAGGTAAAAATTCTCAGCACCAAGTACCAAAGAAACCAATTATTTTAGAGGTTTTGAACTGTATCGTAGGGGACCCCGAGAACAGGCTTCTGTAAGGGAGCGAAAGTCTGAGGAGAGAACCACCTCTGGGTAGGATTTCGCCAGGAATCTAATTCAAGTGGACTCGTTGAGCCAGAAATTCACAGCAGTGATGCTAGAAGAATCCACGTCCGTTTACGGCGTGGGGTATGTCAAATCAATTGTCGTCAGAAGCGGGTAACGCGACTCGAACGCGCGACATTCACCTTGGGAAGGTGACGTTCTACCACTGAACTATACCCGCAAAAGTCTCCCTAATCATAGCATTGACCCCCCAGCCAGAGCAACTGCCCTAGGCTATTTTCAGCAATTCCAAATTCAAACGGTAGTGTAGGATACAGAATTGATTTCGCTTCTGTCCCTCAAAATAGAGTGAACGAGTTGCCCATTGGGTTTTGCAGGAATGGAAGTCCAAGATTTGAGTTTTATAGGGATGCTGAG
>NZ_JASJFF010001384.1:0-1718 GCF_030065435.1 Microcystis sp. M53603_WE2 | reverse complement strand
CAGCCATTTATGAATGTTTGAATGATGCCCATTTGAAACATAAAAAAGAACTGGATTCCTTGCTGACTCTACGATTTCAGAAGTTTAATAAATCTCAGATTATGAACGTCTAAAGTATAATTACGATGGTTCAGGTCGGACATTCGGTTCACACCTAATCATGGATGGTTGGCAGTGGTCTCGATTCTGGTGTTAGGTTACACCTCGGAGCCTTCCGTTCCCCGCTTCAGTCCCAGAATTGTGACTTCTGAATCTGGGGGTGGCTATCGCCGTTACTCTCACCTTTGTAACAATTTGTGAATAATTGTTACAAAGTGTATTGACCTTGAGTCCCTTTGCCTAGTTTGGTATCGTGTTGATACTAAACGTCGGGACATATAAACAGTTATAAGGCTGGTCTGGGTTGACCTGTTAGATTCAGTCAGGGGACTGAAGACCTTACTAGGCGGTTATTTCGGGCATTTGGTTCCCTATTTCATGCCTAAACGTTTCGCACTACTTTTCTTAACATAACTTAAAACTACCAGAGCTAACGAAGGCAGGAGGCAGGAGGGAAGAATCTGACTAGAAGGCGAGGTTTTAGACAAGGGTTGTTGGGTGCATCTCACATTTGCAGAAATACCGACAATCAGCAATTATCAGTGACCCTTAAATTATTACAGATATATCAGCAGCTGCCTGTAAGCATCCCACCGAAAAACTAATGCGCTCTAGGGTTTGGGTAGGGTTGATTCATGAATCAACCCTACTATAGAGTTCTTGCATAATTAATTTTTGAGAGGGCAAAAATGAGATGCACCCAAGATAGAGTTAGTATCTCAACAAAATTTTTACCCTGATTTAACCTTTATTCACGAGCCAACAGGAGCTAAGTTTGCTGTGGATAGAGATTACTATTGATGAGGAGAGTGTTTAGTGAAGTTAACGCCACTTGTGCCACCGATTAAGTGTCAAGGAATTAAAACTAAATTGGTAAAAGATGTTAAAAATATTGTGTCTGATCTTAGCTTTGGGCGTTGGATAGAACCCTTTTCTGGATCGGGGGTGGTGGCTTTTAATATTAATCCCAAAAAGGCTTTACTTGCGGACACAAATACTCATATTATCCAGTTTTATAATAATCTAAAAAATCAAGTTATTACCAGTAAAACTGTGAAGCTTTTTTTGCAAGAAAATGGTCAAGTTCTTAAGGAGCAGGGAGAAAGTTATTATTATCAAGTACGAGAAAGATTTAATCAATCTCCTAATTCTCTAGATTTTTTATTTCTCAATCGCTCCTGTTTTAATGGCGTGATGAGATTCAATCGTAAGGGACAGTTTAACGTACCTTACTGTCATAAATCAGAACGATTTTCTCAAGCATATATTACCAAAATAGTCAATCAAGTTATTGCCCTAGAAAATATTCTTATTAAAACTGATTATAATTTTCAAGTTGCTGACTTTCGAGAGACTTTATCTGATTGGCAAAAAACAGACTTGATCTATCTCGATCCTCCTTATTTAGGGAGACACACCGATTATTTTAACTCTTGGTCTGAAGAGGATGAAGATTGTTTGGTGACTATTTTAAAGGATATTTCTTGTCGGTTTATTTTGTCCACTTGGCACAGTAATCAGTTTAGAAGCAATCCTTTAATTAAAAAAAATTGGAGTGCTGATCAGTTTTATATCTATACTAAACAGCATTTTTATCATGTTGGTTCCACAGAAAAATT
>NZ_JASJFF010000064.1:0-14107 GCF_030065435.1 Microcystis sp. M53603_WE2 | reverse complement strand
TGAGCAAGTAATCTTAAATCCTGTTTAAAAGCAGGGAAGTGGGGAGTATTTTCAGTTATCAGTGACCAGTAACCAGTTATCAGTGGGGTAGTGGGGAGTATTTTCAGTTATCAGTGACCAGTAACCAGTTATCAGTGGGGTAGTGGGGAGTATTTTCAGTTATCAGTGAGCAGTAACCAGTTATCAGTGGGGTAGTGGGGTAGTGGGGTAGTGGGGTAGTTGGGAGACCACTTCGTGCGCGTTGCGGGGGAGATGGGAGATGGGAGCAGGGAGAAAAAAGCTGATAACTGATCACTGATAACTGATCACTGATAACTGATAACTGGTTATGAACCATTCTTGACACCCCCTAGTCTAAAGGGACAAGTAGCTAGGGGTGAGGGGAATGATCGAGGTGATAACCGATAAGCAAACAAGTGTGAGCGATCGAGAGTTAATCTTAAAATGTCAAAGGGGTGATCGGGGTGCTTTTCGTCACCTTTACCGTCTTTATCAACCAAAAATCCGCTCTACTCTCTATCAACTCTGTGGAAGGGAATTCCTAGAGGATTTTGTCCAAGAGGTATTTTTAAGACTGTGGCGCGGGTTGCCGAAATTGCGTTCACCTGAATACTTTTCCACTTGGGTTTATCGGATCACTTGGAATGTGGCGATCGATGGTCGGCGACAATTAGCCAAAAGACAAATGAGGATGGCCAAAAGCACTGATGAGGAAAACTCCCTTGATAGCGAATCCCGTCCCCAAGATAGTCCCGATTTGATGCAATTGCATTATGAGGATGTGGTCCGACAAGGGTTAGAAATTCTCAGTTTAGAACATCGCGCTGTCCTTGTCCTTCACGATCTAGAGGACTTACCCCAAAAGGAAATCGCTCAAATCTTAGAAATTCCCCTCGGTACGGTGAAATCACGTCTTTATTATGCGCGTAAAACCATGGGTCAATTTTTGCAAAAACAAGGAGTTATCTAATGTCCCCAGAAGATGACAAAGTGGTTAATTTTCTGCGTCGCTATCGTCCATCGCTGCCACCTCGACCGATAGATGAAGAAGAACAGTTAATGCAAATGATTAGGGGAGAAAGGCCGGTAACTCGCCCAAAATCCCTGCCTTTATTGGGGTGGATAACTGGTATTACTGCCTTATCGGTGCTGATTGTTGGTTCCTATCGTTGGTTTCATCCTTATCCACAACTGGGCCAAATTTCCGACGAGCAGTTGGAAGCTTTTTTAGTGGAGAGTTGGAACCATAGCATCGCTCCACCGATTGCTGCTCCTAGCGTTTATAGTTCCCCTTGGATGACCTTAAACGAGCCTCAACTCACCTATTCTACCTATAATCCTTAATTTCTTTGTCAAGGTCAATTATGTACTTTTCTACTGTCTCGATTCTCGGCACAACCATGGTTTTAACTCTGGCCGCTAACTTGGCCCCAAGTGCCACTGTGCTATCCTATCCCCAAGATCGTCTATTTATCGCTCAAACTAGCTCTCCCCAGCGTCCTGAGAGTCGTCGAATGAATAATTCTCGAGAAAGACTAATCGAACAATTAAACCTTACCGATGACCAAAAGTCGAAAATTGCCGCTATTCGTCAGAAATATCAGGAAAAAACCAAACAGTTGCGAGAAACCATTAGAAACAACGAACAAGAATTAAATAGTTTATTATCGAATAATGCCTCCGATCGAGATATCCGTGCTAAACATCAGCAAATCTCTCGCAATCGCCAAGAAATCAGTAACCTGCAATTTGAGAGTTTTTTGGAAATTCGTCAAGTGTTGACTCCCGCTCAAAGAACGGAATTTTCCCAATTAATGCAGGAACGTTGCCCTAATTCCCGCAATTGTGGGCGACAATAATTCCCATCAGTGCCGATTAAGATCGAATTTGATTCCGATACATTAGAAAAACGCCAAGGATGGGTTACTACCCCATCCTCAACTTATCATTTACTGATCAATTATCGTTTCCAAGTGACTTTTGGTAGGATATGATTCATATCTACCCGGTCTCTGTACTTGGTGGCGAAGTTCAAGAGGGAATCGAGGAGAGAATCGGAGAGATAGTGAGGTTGTAGGCCTAGATCGAGTAATTTTGTGTTTTTAGCGTTAAAATAATGTTCCTCTAACTCGATGCGCGGGTTGTCAAGATTGTTAATCTCCACATTTAACCCTAACGCAGAACCAGCTTTTTTCACCATCAGTGCCAAGTCACCGACGCTAAACAGTTCGGTAAATTGGTTAAAAACGCGAAATTCCCCCGATTGAGCGGGATTGGCGATCGCTAATTCCAAACAACCCACGGTATCGCGGATATCTAAAAATCCCCGCGTTTGGCCACCTTTACCGTACACTGTTAGGGGATGACCGATCGCCGCTTGAATACAAAAACGGTTTAAAGCAGTACCAAAAACCCCATCGTAATCGAGACGGTTAATTAACATCTCATCCATTCCCGTTTCTTCGGTGAGGACTCCATAAACCACCCCTTGATTGAGATCTGTGGCTTTTAAACCCCACATCCGACAGGCAAAATGGATATTATGGCTATCGTGGACTTTGCTGAGATGGTACATACTACCGGGCTGTTTGGGATAGGGTAAAGTATCCTTACGACCGTGATGTTCGATCGTGATGTAGCCTTCTTCAATATCTATATTCGGTGTGCCATACTCACCCATGGTTCCCAGTTTTACTAGGTGCGCTTCGGGAAATTCCTCTTTCATCGCATAGAGGATGTTTAAATTGCCAACCACGTTGTTAACTTGGGTTAAAACTGCGTGTTCGCGATCGATCATGGAGAAGGGTGCAGATCTCTGTTCTCCAAAGTGAACAATCGCATCCGGTTGAAACTGTCGCAGGGATTGAATCAGAAAGTCGTAGTCATTAATATCCCCGACAAAAAGATCGATCGATTTTCCCGTTAGATCTTGCCAGCGTTGAATCCGATGAGATATGGGTGCGATCGGTGTTAAGGTATCGCAGCCTAATTGTAAGTCCCAATAGCGACGAACTAAACTATCAAGTATGCCTACTTCGTAACCTCTATTTGATAGATGGAGTGCCGTTGCCCAACCACAATAGCCGTCTCCGCCAATAACCAAAACTCTCATACAATATCTGTAAAGTTTATATACTCGTCTTTGGTAACTCTAGCAGTTTTGTGTCACGCTTTACCAGTTTAATCCCCCTGAACATAGCGGGGTGTAGGGTGTAGGGTGTTAGGGTGTAGGGTGTTAGGGTGTGGGGTGTGGGGTGTAAGGGTGTGGGGTTTTTCAGTGATCAGTAAACAGTAACCAGTTATCAGTGGGGGGAGATGGGAGAATCAATAAAGGTAGTCTATTGACAACTGCTCACTGATTACCACTGTCCACTGAAAACTCAAATCTGATAACTGATAACTGATAACTGATAACTGAATTATCCCTTGACAATTGCCCCAAAATCTGCTAGGACTCGGGCGTGATTTCGCAGTAAACCCAACAGATTTAAACGATTGCGACGGACAGATTCTTTTTCTGCCATGACTAACACACTATTTTCGCCATCAAAAAAGTCAGCCACCAGGGGAGAAATTGCTGTTAAAGCAGTGACGAGACGCTGATAATCTCTTTGCTCTCTTGCGCTGATAGTTTCGGGAATTAGGGCAATTAAAGCGTCATAAAACGCTTGTTCGGAGGATTGTTCAAATAACTCCGTATTGATGATTGCCTTGGCTTCTAGGGTAGTTGTATCTAAATCTCCTTTTTGTGCTAAACGGGTCGAGCGATTGACGGTTTCATAGATGTTGGCTAACTGACCATCCTGACGAATTTGGCATAAAAAGCGGGCGCGTTCACGGGTATCTAATAAATTTTCTAAAGCGCGAGACTTATACTCTGGATCGTTTTCCCCTAAAACTGCATTAACGAGATCATAATCTATCCTCAAATCATCAATTAAGAGAGTTTGCAGACGTTGTAAAAAGAAATCTTTAATCAGATTGACTGGGTTGGTTTTATCGGGATGACTGGTGACAAAATCCTTAGCTATCTGCTCAATTAATGCCAAAAGATTGATATTAAAATCGGCTGACCAGATAATACTAATTATTGCATTGGCAGCCCGACGGAGAGCGAAGGGATCTGAGGAACCAGTGGGCAGCATTCCCAGTCCAAAAATACCGACTAAAGTATCTAAGCGATCAGCAATTCCCACCACTTGACCAGTGATTGTTTCCGGGAGTAAATCCCCGGCATTGCGAGGCAGATAATGTTCAAAAATGCCCCGGGCAACTATAGCCGATTCGCCACTAATTAAAGCATATTTTTCGGCCATTACTCCCTGTAATTCTGGAAATTCATAGACCATTTGGGTAACTAAATCCGCTTTACAAAGCATGGCAGTGGACTCTATATCACTGCGACTTTGTTCATCGAGATTTAACTGTTCGACGATCATCTGGGCAATTTCCATAATCCGATCGACTTTATCGCGCATGGTTCCCAATTCTTCTTGGAAAGTGACGGTTTCCAGTTGAGGAAGAAAACTATCTAAGGGTTCATCACAATCGGCAGTATAGAAAAATCTGGCATCAGCTAACCGCGCGCGGATAACCCTTTCATTTCCCGCGGAAATAATCTCAGATTTCTGGGGATCGCCATTGGAAATAGTAATAAAATAGGGTGACAAACCCTGGGGAGTTTTCACCGGGAAATAACGCTGATGTGTCACCATCACGGTAATAATTACTTCTGGGGGTAATTCCAGAAATTCATCGTCAAATTTGCCAACAATTGCCGTGGGATATTCGACTAAGTTAGTCACTTCTGCTAATAAATCTGCGGGAATTTCTGCCACTCCCTTGAGTTTTTTGGCCAGGGTGGTAATCTGAGCGGTAATTATCTGTTGACGCACTTGCGGATCCGCTTCCACAAAAATCGAGCGCAAACTGGTTAAATATGCTTGGGGATGACTAATGGCTAAGGATTGCGGGTGTAGAATGCGATGACCAAAAGTTAAGCGATCGCTGGTTAAAGTGGTAGAGCCATTAATTAATTCTAGGGGCAAAACTTCCCCATCCACTAAAGTTAATAACCAACGAATTGGCCGGGGAAATCTTAAATCTCCATCTCCCCAACGCATAAAACGTCTTCCTTCCAAACGGGTAATCCATTGGGGAATTAATTCAGTTAAAATCTCGGCTGTTTGACGACCTGGAATCGTTTTTTCAATATAGACAAATTCTCCTTTGTCTGTGGCACGAATTGAGAAAGCAGCGGTGCTAACTCCCTGTTTTCGAGCAAAACCCTCACCAGCAGCGGTAATTTTGCCATTTTTGTAGGCGGCACTAACTGGCGGTCCTTTTATCTCCTCGCTGCGAGCTTCTTGCTCCCTCGGTAATCCTGTGATTAACACGGCCAAACGGCGCGGGGTTGCGTAAACTTGAATAGCAGTCGCGTCCAGAGATTCCGTCTCTAAACTCTTGCTAACTCTTTCCCGCCATTGTGCGATCGCGCTATCGACAAAATCTGCGGGTAGTTCTTCTGTACCGACTTCCAGTAAAAAATCCATCTGATTGATTGGCCGTGTTTATGCTTCACCAATCATCTAGGCTATCACAGAAGCCGTGTCCTTAGTTTTTGACTGGTGTTGTTCGACTTTTTGGGTTAGGGTGAAAGAGGCAGCAAATTGGAATCAGCGACGATGGGAAAGATTAATTTATTAGTCAGTGCCACCTCTGAGGATTGGATAGAACAGGCAATTAATAATTTAGGGATTATTCTGCTCGATCATTCCCATTGTGAGCGAAAAGCGGCAGGAGTGGCCTTAAATCTCATGTTTCGTTATCCTTCCTACGCTTCCCTCGTGCGGAAATTAACTGCGATCGCACAAGAGGAATTAGAACATTTTGAACAGGTCAATCAATGGTTAGATAAATGGGGAATTCCCCTCGCTCCCTTGAATTCTCCCCCTTATGGTGCTAAATTAAAGGCCCAGATTCGTCACCAAGAACCTGATCGCCTTTTGGATTCGCTGTTAATATCAGCTTTAATCGAGGCGCGTTCCCACGAAAGATTAGGTTTATTGGCAGAATATTGTCCCGATCCTCAATTAGCTCAATTTTATCGCGGTTTAATGGCTTCCGAAGCGCGTCATTATGGTATTTATTGGCTATTAGCAGCGGATTATTTTGAACGGACAGTGATCGAGCAACGCTTAGAAACCCTAGCGGCGCTCGAAAGTGAAATTCTCACTACTCTGCACCCGGAACCTCGTATTCATAGTTGATTGCACCCAAGGACAAACCCTATCTAAATTACTCGTTCAACTCAATTTCTCTCTTAGAAAAGGGTAAATCTTGATTGATTGCCTCAATTTCTTCCTGTTCCATTTGATTAATTTCCTGGATATAGTTGCGGAGAATTTGAGTCATTTTACCATGATAAAAACGGTGTAAACTGTGATTGGCAGTGGCGGGAAAACCCCGTCTTTTTTTATGTTGTCCTCCCGCGCCGGGGTCAAACATGGTAATACCTTGACTAATTGCCCAATCGATCGGTTGATAGTAACAAGCTTCAAAATGTAAACAGTCGTACTCTTGAAAACTTCCCCAGTAACGACCATAAAGATTAGTATCTTTGCGAATACAAAAAGATAAACCCACCGGTTTAGTATCCTTTTCATTCTGGTAGGCAGTAATCAAAACCACTCGCTGACGATAATTCGGATATAATTGTTCAAAAAATTTCTGTGTCAGATATTTACTTCCCCAGTAAAATTTATCACAGGTACTGCTATAAAACCGATAAATTAACGGGAATAAATGATGGGGAATTTCTTCGGCAGCCAGAGTTTTAATAATTAACCCCGCATTAGTCACCGCTTTCCGTTCCCGTTTAATGTTGCGGCGTTGATTAGCATTAAAAACCGTCAGATAATCTTCAAAACTTTGAAAACCTTTGTTATTCCAAATATAACTATGGTGTAACCAGGGAGTAAAGCCAAAATTTTCCATTAAAATTCGCCATTGGGGATCCACAAAAAGAAAATGACAACCCGACAGATTATTTTGGTCACAAAAATGATCGATTGCCGCTATCATTAAAGCAGTAATCTCCAGTTCATTTTCCCCCGGAGCAATTAAAAAACGATAACCCACCGCCGGAGTAAAAGGGGTCATTCCTAACAGTTTCGGATAGTATCTAATCCCTAAACGATGGGAAAGATCTGCCCATTGATGGTCAAAGACAAATTCACCGTAACTATGACTTTTAATATACAAAGGAGCGGCGGCAATTAACTCAGCACCGCACCAAACTGTTAGATGAGCAGGTTGCCACCCCGTGCGTCCCGTGGCGCTGCCGGAAGTTTCGATATTATGTAACCATTCCCACTCGAGAAAGGGAGTAGTTAGGGGTTGAGCGAGAGCATCCCATTTTTGTTGGGGAATCTCACTCATTTTATCAATCCAAACGACAGAATATTGGGGTTTAAGCTGTTCTACCATGGGACAAGATAAGTCAACCTTTTTATTTAAGGTTTGCTGAATAAATCTAAAACCCTTGTTGGGTAAGACTTTTAGACTTTTTGTCAATCAAAAAGTACCGGACTGGGAGTGATTAGGGGTAAAATTCCGGGACTTTTTCCCTGAAAATTAGGTAACTGAGTACCTCAAAATCAGTAAAACCCTACACCCTACACCCTACACCCCACACCCTGCCCCCACCAACAAACTTTTTCAGCAGACCCTATTTAAGGTAATCTAGTTTTGAGATTTATGGGACTGCCGTTCAAGGGAATAATGTAAGAAAATTTCTTCTTCCACGGTTTCCACGCTCAAAAGTTGTAATTTTCTGGCAGAATCAGCCATAAATCCAGTTCCTGCCAGAGGAGTTGCCGCTTTATTGCCTCCTAACAGCAACGGACAAATGGTTAGATGGATTTCATCGATTAAATCTTCAGCTAAAAGAGAGGCAATTAATTCACCTCCTCCCAGAATCGCCAGTTTTTTGATACCTAGGGCGGTAAATTGACTAAAAATAGCCTTCCAATCACCGCAAACTAAGACAAGCTCAAATAAACCCCGATTTTCCCAGTTCGCCACTTTTTCCGCTGCCGTGATTAACCAGCGCGGGAAAGGCTGCTGAAAAAATTTCATCCGGGGATCAAGCTGGCCCGAATAAGAACAAACGATCTGTATCGGCTGCGGAGATAATCCCCGTTGTTGACGGTATGCGAGAAAATCGGCATGACGGATAGGAAGACTGGTGTGATAAGCGCGCAGGGTGTTAGCACCGAATAAAGCGGCATCCATGCGCGATAAATGTTGTTCTAGACGCATTTTATCGGTAGCAGAGGCAAATCTGGCCGCCGACTGGTAGGCGTCGGCAATTTTACCATCGGCACTCATGGCTAAAATAACGGTGGTGTGAGGACAATTCATGGCAAATGCTCGGGGATATCACCCAGTCTGATTGGTGAATAGGCTAGTATAGTCTGGAGTTTGATAGCAAGAATCAAACCAATTTCTGCCTATGTCTATCGGTCAATCCTCCTTTCGTCGTATTCTGCTCTCTCGCTTACTCCTGGTCAGTGTACCTGTACTACTAATGGGAGTTTATGTTACCTATCGTAAGGCGCGTTCGGCTTTTTTGGAAACGGCCCGTCAAAATCTGACCGAAAGTGCCGTCAGAAAAGCAGATAATATTGATCAATCAATTCAATTTTTGCAGGTTAATCTTATCACTGCGGGTGAAAGTCTGGTTTTAAAACAGGGAACCTTAGCCGAAAAAGAAGCTTTTTTACAACAATTCACGGCGCAGCTTCCTAATCAGATTAACTGTGTGGGATTAATTGATGTTAAGACCAAGCAACCTTTATTAAATCGAGCCTGTGAACCAGAAGTTATCCAAGTTTTGCCACTAGAAAGATGGACGGAAAAACGGACTGGCTTTGCTGGGAATATCGAAAATATTTTAGTTAGAAGTTTACCCAAGCAATTTCTAACTAAATCTCCCAATAATAATCGTCAATTAGAATTAATTTTTGCCGTTCCCATCTACGATAATCAAGGACAATTACAATCTAGTCTGATTCTGCAAGCTTCTCTCCTTTACAGTGAGAAGGTTTTACCCGGTTCTTTGTCAGGTTATCCCGTGGTTATTTCTGAAAATGGCATTATTCTCGCTCATCCCTATTTTGATCGCATTGGTAGCCATATCAGTCAAGAAGCTGATGCTGAACGCCTCAATATAATCATCAGTAATGCTGTTAGAGGTCAACAGAGATTTCTCCATTTATTTTCTTTCGAGAAATATGGCAAAGAGTTAGTCGCTGGTTATAGTTCCCTCCCCAGTCCAGTTACGGGAGAATCATCCCAAAAATGGATAGTTTTAGCCATTAGTCCTCTCTCCCAAGCTCTGGCTCCTCTACAACAAATTTGGGAGGCAATTTTTTATCTAATTTCTGGTTTATTATTAGCTTATTTAGTAGCTATTATACTGATCACTAGGGATTTAGCTAGACCTTTAGAAAAACTGCGAGATTATGCCTTAAATATTCAGAAAATTCCTTCACAAAATATTACACCACAGAACTTTAATATTCGAGAAATTAATCAGTTAGCCTCGGCCCTAGAGGAAATGCTCGAACGTTTACGCCTTTGGGGAGAGGAAATAGTTAAGAGTTGGCAAGAAGCGGAAAATGCTAATCAATTAAAAAACCAATTTTTGGCGAATACTTCCCACGAATTACGCACCCCTCTTAATGGTATTATTGGCTCAATTCGTTGCGTTGTGGATGGATTTTGTAATAGTGAGGAGGAGGAAAAAGAATATCTGCAACAAGCGGATAAGGCATCCGTACATCTTTTGGAAATTATTGATGATATTCTCAGTATTGCTAAAATAGAAGCGGGCAAACTTTCCGTTAATCCTGAACCAGTAGATTTACACCAAATTATCAATGAAGTTATTAATTTACAAACAGCATCGCTGCAACGTAAGCACTTAAAATTCAATCTACTTTTTTGTCCAGAAATTACTATAGTCTATGCTGATACCACTAAATTTAAACAGGTAATTTTGAATGTTATTTCTAACTCAATTAAATTTACTGATACAGGCACAATTTCTTTAATAACTCGCCTAGAAAATACACAGGCTATTATTACTATAATCGATACAGGAATCGGTATAGACCCCCAGCAACAATCAAAATTATTCCGTCCTTTTGTGATGATTGATGGTTCCACAACTAGAAAATTTAGCGGTACGGGTTTGGGATTAGCTATTTCTAAGAATTTTATGAAAATGATGGGGGGAGATATTACTATCTCTAGTCAAGGTCAAGGTTTAGGAACAACTGTAGAAATTATTCTTCCTCTAGTGGGGGAAAGAAAGCTTGATTCTACTCCACCAGAGGAAAACTCATCTTTGCCGATTCTTCCCTCTCTTAAAAGCTAAAATATCTCTATTTAGGGGCTGCTGAAAAAGTTTTTCGTGGTGACAGGGTGTGGGGTGTGGGGTGTGGGGTGTAGGGTTTTACCGATTTTGAGGGGGTCAATTACCTAATTTTCAGGGAATAAGTCCTGGAATTTTCCCCCCGATCACTCCCAGATCTGGTACTTTTTGATTGACAAAAAGTCTAAAAGTCTTACCCAACAAGGTTTTTAGATTTATTCAGCAAACCCTATTTAACTACTGTAATTTCTGGGCAACTTAGTTTATAATTCCTCTAAACTTTCTACGGGTAAATTAACTACCTGATAAAAACCAAAAACCTCGATCGCATCGGTATAATTTGTTAATTCTTCTAAAGTTTCTGCGATTAAATGCTGTTGATCCAGATTAATCTCTAGATCGATAAAAAATATGTATTCCCCTAAAGATCGTTTAGTTGGTCGCGATTCAATACGAGATAAATTAAGCTGACGTTTGGCAAAAACTTCTAAAGGTTTGACTAAAGCGCCGGGTTGATCTAAAACCTGAAAAGCGAGGGACATTCGCTCCCCTTGGGGATGGGAAGTTAAAGCCATTACCCAAAAACGGGTACAATTATCGGGATAATCATTAATTGGTTGTGTTAATATTGGTACATGATACAGTTTTGCTGCCCGGGGAGAAGCAATAGCGGCCGAATTGGCCTCTCGATCGAGAATTTGAATCGCTTCTGTGGTAGAATTAGTAGGAATAATCGGCACGGTAGGCAAATTATTTTCTAGCCATTTTTGACATTGAGCTAAAGCTTGGGGATGGGAATAAACGGTGGTAATTTCTGTTAGCGATTGTCGAGGAGATAGAAGTGCATGGGAAATCGGTAAAACTAATTCTTGTTGAATCTGTAACCCAGGTAATTGCCATAAAGCATCAAGAGTCATTACCACACTTCCCTCGGTGGAGTTTTCCACCGGGACCACTGCTAAATCGGCCTGATTTTGGACAACCGATCGCAGGGCCAAGGCAATGCTAGGATAGGGTATTAATTGACGAGGCTGGGGTGGTAAACTATTAGCAAATGCTAAAGCGGCTGTTTCTGAATAGGTTCCCACCGGCCCCAGATAAGCGATCTTTACAGTCATTTAGATTATCCCCGCAAGCAATTTTTTCTAGCTATTACAGCCTTTCTCGTCAACATCAAGTATAACCTAATTTGGTATTGACTCCTATGTCCTATCTGCTGAATTCTGCTATAATCATGTCAAGTCAGCTTCACTTTGTTTGATAGTCAATTGACTGATTTTTTGGTGCGTTTCCTCGATGGTTAACCCTTGGGCTAAATCCCCCAATTCTTTGAGAAGATCATTAGTTAAGGAGAGAGATATTTGGCTATCCTGGCCCGATAAATAGACAACTTTGGCTAATTCGGCCAGTTTAACTTTTTTGCTGGTGCGATTTTGGTAACTGACCGAAAAACCGTTAATCTCCGCAGCCTCTTGCTGGATAATTGCCGACTTTAAACGTTCCTTGAGATGTTCCATCTCTGTATCTAAAATCTTCCATTGCTGGTAAATTTCCCAATAACGATTAGTTAATCTTTCGAGATTCTCACCCGCGGGATCGGGAGTAATTAAATGGGAAAGCTGCAAAAGACGATGATGGATTTGGGCCGTATATACGGGGTCTTTTTGTGCATATTCTAGCTGGGCCGCGGTTAAAGGTCTTTTGCCCCAATTACCCCCCTGTTCACTTTTATCGATAGCGGGAAAATGACAAAGACATTCAGCCACGGTTTTCAGTTGATAATTGGGTAAAGGAGCAATATAGTAGGGAACCTTTTTAGCTAACTCTAGGGTACAGGTAATTTTTTTAACTTTGCTTTTACCGCCCAAAAATTTACAATCATAACTAGCATTGTGAAAAACCTTTTCTATCCGGTCAACCAGCATGATTTTAGTGATAAAATAGTTAGTAAGATCGGGTCGATCAAGAACATCCAAAATTGTCACCCGCTCCCCCGTTAAGTCCGTGGAATCAGCCAGAATTTGAATCAGAGACAAACGGGGAGTCTTGCTATTGTAATCGGCTACTTCCGTATCTAACCAAAGAATGGGAAAATGAGAAAAGTGATCGATCGCATTCCTAATAGCGTCGGATTCCGTTAAATAAGGCATGGTTGCAGAGGCTGAAAAATGTATCAAAAAATCTTGATAGCAGTAGATTTGTCAGAGATGGGGGACAGTGTTTTTAAGGAGGCTGTATCCTTAGCCAGTAAGTACGAAGCTAACCTCCTACTACTGCACGTCCTTTCCCCTGAGGAAGATTATAGCCCTTTACCGATTCCACCCAATTTAGCCGATATTTACCCCGCCCAGGGGAATGATCTCACTCTCGATTTTTGGCGGCAACAATGGGAAGAATTCGAGCAGAAAGGGGTGGCCATGTTGCAAAAAAGAGCTAATCAGGCGGGAGAAATGGGTGTCAAGGGAGAATACCGGCAAATTTACGGCCATGCCGCCAAAACTATCTGTAAAGTGGCGCGAGAGGAAAATATTGATTTAATTGTCATCGGTCGGCGTGGGCGATCGGGTCTAGGAGAGTTATTCTTAGGTAGTGTGAGTAATTATGTTCTCCATCATGCCCCCTGTTCCGTCTTAATTGTTCAACATCATCAGGACTAAAAATTCCTGTTAGCTATTCCCCCCCTAAAATCCCCAAACGATTAAAAGGAAAAAAGCGAAAAACCGCCCTACCAATCACGTTATTTTCCGGTAAAAACCCCCAGATATGGGAGTCATTGCTATTATTGCGATTGTCTCCCATGACAAATAAATTATTTTCCGGCACAAGCAAAGGCATTAAATTATATTGAGGGGATTCGAGAATATAATCCTCTGACAAGGGTTGATTATTCAGATAAATTTTGCCCTCCTTGACAGCAATCACATCCCCTGCGGTGGCAATCACTCTTTTAATAAAAGCTTGGTTCTTTTGATATCCCTGTAATTGTAATTGTGCCGGCGGTTCAAAGACGACGATATCCCCCCGTCGAGGAGGATGGAAATCGTAGGAAAGTTTTTCCACTACTAAGCGATCGCCTTGTTCTAAAGTGGGTAACATAGAATCAGAGGGGATAAAACGAGGTTCAGCCACAAAAGTGCGGATCAGTAAGGCTAAAACTAAAGCTATAGTGATAATTTGCAGATTTTCTCGAATAGAAGCCCAAAAACTCTTGGATTTGTCCTTATTAATTTCTTGCTCTTGCATTATTGCCCGGATGATGGTTGGTGTAACTTAGCCTTCGCTTGCTGCCAGAAAACTGTTAATTCCTCTAGTGTATAGTCATGGAGAGGCTTTTCCGCCACAGATTCCACTAGGGAAAAACGTTGAATAAAACGCAGATTAGTCTCTTGTAAAGCGATACTGGGGTCTAAATTATACCAGCGAGCAAGATTAACAATAGTAAAGAGTAAATCGCCTAATTCTGCCTGTTGATGCTCTTTATCGCCCGATTCTAGGGAATCTTGCCATTCTGCCAACTCTTCGCCGAATTTTTCCCAGACTCCCGCGATATTTTCCCACTCAAAACCGACTCGCGCCGCTTGCCGAGAAATTTTCATCGCCCCCATTAAGGGTTGTAAAGTTTGGGCATAACGGGTTAATTTACCGCTAATAGTCGGGTCATTTTTT
>NZ_JASJFF010000851.1:0-5625 GCF_030065435.1 Microcystis sp. M53603_WE2 | reverse complement strand
GTATTCCCTTTGACATTCGGGACACTGATTAAAACCCCTCATAGTTGTGGCACTGCGATCATAGGGTAAACTCTCGATGATACTGTAGCGAGGACCGCAGTTAGTGCAGTTAGTAAAAGGATAGCGATAACGACGATTATTCGGGTCAAAAATATCGGCTAAACAATCGGGACAAGTGGCTAAATCTGGCAGAACAATTGTATTCTTTTCACCGCCGCTGCTAGGACGTATGCTAAAGTTTTGATAACCGACGGTATTTAACCATTGAGTCTCAATATTTTCAATTAGCGATTGAGGTGGTTTTTCTAAAGATAATCGAGTCAAAAAAGTTTCTAGTTTGTCTCGATTGCCCTCGACTTCAATAAAAACTCCCGCTGCTGTGTTATTCACCCAACCGGCTAAGTTTAATTCCGTTGCTAATCGATAAACAAAAGGACGAAAACCGACCCCTTGTACTGCCCCGCGCACAATTAAAGCTAATCGCTGATCGGATTGATAATTTAACGGGGAAAACATCAAATTCATCCCTGATTACTTTTCCCGTTATACTAAACTTTCACTAATCACCCGACAGCATTCTTCCACACTGGCCCTTTTTTCCATAGCTATCACTAAAGCTTGATAGGCAGTCTGTTGTTTTTCTAAAAGAGTTTTTGCCTGTAATAAACTCCAGCGCTCTTTTTGGGCATAATTATTCTCGGAAACCCCCGCTAATTTTAAGGCCGATTGCAGATAAAATCGATCGCTTTCTCCCCCCTCCGCTTTACCATAAACTAAGGTTTCGGCAGCAATTCCCGCCATCCACACCGTAGAAATTCGCTCTAAAAAAGCGGGAAAATCGGTAAAGTTCTTGACTTTTTGCTCTAAATCTGCTAGTTCAAATTGAACACCGCCGACTCCCTCCTGGCCTTGACGAAAGGCTTCCCAAGCGGTCAAACTATAACTGGCGATCGGAATGCCTAAAATATAAGCGGTGAGAAAATGTCCGGCTTCGTGGTGAATAACTCTTTGACGGTGTTTACTAGGAGAAAGAGCATCCAGTAGTAAAGTCACGCCTCGGTTATTAAAGGTGAGAGTATCAACGGTAACTAATCCCAAGAGGCTAAAAGTAGCTAAAGCGGGGACAAAAGGCGAAATAGACAGCAAAGGGGTGACAAATACGGAAAGAGTGATCGAAAAAACGGTAATCGCGATCAGATTTAAAGCTGTCTGTTCCATAAAAATTAATAAAAATATACAAATGCTTAATACTATGTTACATTGCCTAGTTTTATTTTCCCCGAATTAACCAACCAATTACCCCACCCACAAAAGCAGTCACAATCGATATACCGATCTGTTTCCAGTTTTTTACCTCCCCAATTTTTTCGGCTAAATCGGGAATTTTTCCCACGGATGCCTCGATGAGTTGCACTCTTTCATTTAAACCGGTGATTTTTGCGTCTAAAGTCCTGATTTCTCCCTTAATTTCCGTCTGTCCTATCTCTAAGACCTGAATTTCTCTTTTGATCTCTCCGACGCTATTCTCGATCGCTTTTTGTCCACTCTCCAAAGAGGTTAAACGAGTTTCGATCGCTTTTTGTCCACTCTCCAAAGAGGTTAAACGAGTTTCGATCGCTTTTTGTCCATTCTCCAAAGAGGTTAAACGAGTTTCGATCGCTTTTTGTCCATTGATAATCAGATTTTCTAACCTTTTTAGGTCATTTTCCGTAAAAGCCGTCATCAGCTAAACTCCTAAATAGATTAATTTTTTCTCGTCTTGAGATTGAGTCGATCGTTGACTAATTTAATTATGGAGTCAAAATCAAACTGTTACCCACTGATAGTTCTAGCTTCGACGCGGCAATAGGGATTGAGGGTGATAGGCAAATTTCCCCCACTTCCCCAATTCCCCACTTCCCTTTACCATAAATAAACATTATCGTTTTCCTGTATGGATAACTTTTATTGATGAATATCGCTCGCACTATGCAAGAGGCAATAGAGATTGAGGGTGATAGGTAAATTTCCGCTAAATCCCCGACCTCCCCACTTCCCCACTGATAATTCATAATTCATAATTCCCACCTCCCCACCTCCCCACTGATAATTCATAATTCATAATTCCCACCTCCCCACCTCCCCACTGATAATTCATAATTCATAATTCATAATTCCCCATCTCCCCTTTCCCATAAATAAACATTATTGTTTTCCTGTATGGATAACTTTTATTGATGAATATCGATCGCACTATCCAACTAGCTCATCAATTAGCGGACACTTCTGGAGAGATTATCCGGCGCTATTTTCGGCAGCCCCATCTAGAAACCGAGACAAAACTCGAGCAAGTTTCCTCAATAGTAACAATCGCCGATCAAGAAGCTGAGGAGGCGATGGTGGCGATTATTCGGCGAGAATTGCCTGAAGATGGCGTTATTAGGGAAGAAGGAGCTAATATTCCCTCCCAAAGTGGTCGTTATTGGGTATTAGATCCCATCGATGGCACATCCTCTTTTGTCAAAGGATTGCCGATTTTTGGGACTTTAATCGGCCTAGTGGCAGAAAATCAACCGATTTTAGGAATTGTCGATCAACCGATTTTAGGCGATCGCTGGTTAGGAGTGAAGGGAAAAGCCAGTCTTTATAATAACCGGATGATTGTTAATCCCTACCGTCAGGATCGGGAACTTGTCTTAAAAAATGCCTGTTTAGCCTCCACCACTCCCTTAATGTTTATCACAGAACGACAACAAGCGATCGCTCGTCAGCTGCAAAGCGTCTGTAAACGTACCGCTTTTGGGGGTGATTGTTATAACTATATGATGTTAGCCACTGGCTGCACTGCCATGCCGATGGTAATCCTAGAATCAGACCTGAAATACTACGATTTTTGTGCTTTAATCCCGATTATTGAAGGTGCGGGCGGAATAATTAGCGATTGGTCAGGTAATCCCCTAAAAGCTGATTCTAGCGAAGTTTTAGCCGTCTCTAATTCCGGTTTATGGCAGCAGGTTTTAGAACAAATCAGCAGAGTGGGTTAGTGCCAATACTAAGATAATTAAGGCCGGCTGAATAAATCTAAAAACCTTGTTGGGTAAGACTTTTAGACTTTTTGTCAATCAAAAAGTACCAGTTATGGGAGTGATCGTGGGAAAATTACGGGACTTTTTCTCTGAAAATTAGGTAATTGACCAGATGGGAATCAGTAAAAACCTACACCCCACACCCCACACCCCACACCCCACACCCTGTCCCCACAAAAAACTTTTTCAGCAGACCCTAATTAGTCAACAGCTAACCCACCCCCGCGGCAATTAAACGGTGGCTAATTGAGGTTGGGGACGTTTGCTGTTACGGATACCTTCGATCGCCGTCCCGTAATCGGGGGCATTAAATACCGCCGAACCTGCTACAATCGCATTGGCACCCGCTTCGAGAACTTGCCAAGTATTAGCCGGTTTTAAGCCGCCATCCACTTCAATCCAGGGATCCAAGCCTCTTTCATCGCACATTTGACGTAATTGACGGATTTTGGGGACAACTTCCGGGATAAAACTCTGGCCACCAAAACCGGGGTTAACGCTCATAATTAGGACTAAATCGCACAAATGCAGCACATATTCGATTAAATCTAGGGGAGTGGAGGGATTTAATACCACACCCGCTTGTTTACCGAGTTCGCGGATTTGGCAAAGAGTACGATGGAGGTGGGGAGAAGCATTATGTTCAGCGTGAACAGAAATAATGTCAGCACCCGCTTTCGCAAAGTCAGCCACATATTTTTCCGGTTCGACGATCATTAAATGCACATCTAAAGGTTTTTTCGTATAGGGACGAATAGCGGAGACAATCAGGGGTCCAATGGTGATATTCGGGACAAAACGACCATCCATCACATCAACGTGAATCCAATCGGCTCCTGCCTTATCCACAGCCTCGATATCGGCTCCTAATTTACTAAAATCCGCCGATAGGATCGAGGGAGAGACAACGATCGACTTCGAGCTTCCGTTTTGGGTCATGGCTAACTATAGAATTTCGTGTTTATATTTTCGTAACAATCTTATCAGCAATCAGTGATCAGTGATCACTAATCGGATTTGAGTTTTCAGTCGGGGTAATCCCAGAACATTTTGTATAAATTGTAACAGACAAAAATTTGTGATTGTTGTAAAGCAATAACCGCTACTGACAATCAAGCATTTCTACTCTAAAATAAAAGATATTGCCATCCCTGTTAGGGAATTTATTAGAAACTTGAGGTATATAAGTGTGACATAATCACAGTTTCGCATTTAACCTTCATAACCTGAAATATGAATATCATTGACGCTTTAAATCTCAAAAACCCCCAAGATTACCCCTCTAGAGAAGCCTATCAGCAAGACGTTGTCAAAGCGGTACAGGTATTGATGCGTCTAGGTATTATGGATAGTCCCTCGGCCGATTTAACCGGTTCCCTAGACTCTATCCTTGAGAAATTACAAGAGGATGAACTGGCTATCTACGGTAGAAAACGCAGTAAACAAGAAATTATCGCCGATTTAAAGCAAGTTAATAGTGAAATTGCCGAACTCGATCGAGAAATAGCCGACTTAGAATGGCAAATTGCGCTCAAAAAAGCTGAAATATCTGTTAATGAAGCATCTTAGGGTTTTTTATCTTGATTCTGTTTCGGTTTCTCCAAACTGAGCGCAATAATCATCCGCACTAATAAACTTCATCGTGAGTCCCAATTGACTCTAAAAGAATTGCCTGTTTCTGCTCATATTCAACGAATTTAAAGACAATTCTTAAATCATAGCCGACACTACAAGCATAAGAATCTTTAAGCTCCCCTTTTAATTTGTGTGTTCTTAATCGAGGTTGAAATGGATCTACGGATAATAAAGCTAAAGTTTCTTGGATATTTTGAACTAAAAAAGCCTGTTTTTTCACAATTTTTCGAGCATTTCTAATAAATATATTGGAGCGTAATAAAACAAAATTCAGGAAAGGATTTCCTCCATGATTTGTTCAGGTGTCAGGGGTTGACATTGACCTTGTGCAAATTCTTGTTGAGCTTCTTGAACATCTCTAATCAACTCTGTTCTTTTTTGATCTCGAAGACGATTCTGTAAAATATGAATGAGATTTTCTTGATCTTCAAGAGAAAGTTGCTCGGCTGCTTCTAGAATCTCTGCAAAGGTTGTTTGTATTGCCATTTTATTAAGGGGCGATCGATTAAACTATCTAGGGTTTACAATCAAGGCTAAAAATAGCGAGAGTTACCGCATAACCATTTATTATATCGACATTTTTTGTCTAGTCAACTATTTATAACTAACTAAGTAGGGAGGCACAATTATTTGTAGGATGGGTTAGCGGTAGCGTAACCCATGCGGGCGTTGGGTTTCATACTTCAACCCAACCTACGTTCTAATCAATTAAGTCTCTTACCAGATAAGGATTTAGTCGATTTATGCCACCCTATAGAACCATACCAAGTAACGAAGAACCCATTTTTGGCGTTGTCAAATTGAAAGATGCTCCGAATCAGCACCGGAACTGAAATTACTTTGATAGGAAAGATTACATGGCATCTTGACAATTAGTGTTTAATGAACGAATAGTGCCGATAGTTGGGCTTAAGTGGGGAACAAG